>NZ_JAUBQQ010000009.1:0-36380 GCF_036701335.1 Microcoleus sp. Pol12B5
CCAATTTTCCCATGGGTTTGCAGTTGATGACGGCACATTTCTAGGTCAGCTTTTAGCCCCAGGGCGCTTTGGTATCTATCTTCAGCGGTTTTGGCTAATAATTTCATTACGATGTCAGAAATCGCTTCGGGAATCTCAGCTATATGCTCATGGGGTGGCACTGGTTTTTTAGCGATATGGCAGTGAATTAATTCCAGGAGGTCGGTGGCTTGATGTGGCCGCTTTCCAGTTAGCATTTCGTAAAAGGTGACACCTAATGAGTAAAAGTCGGTACGGTAGTCCATTGAGCGATTCATCCGCCCGGTTTGTTCTGGGGACATATAGGCAAGGGTACCTTCTAGCAAGTTGGGATTGCTGAGGGTCTGGTTTTCTCGCTCTAAGTGCGTGGCAATGCTAAAATCGATGATTTTGATTTGACTGGTTTTGGGGTTGACAATAATATTCTGCGGTTTAATATCTTTATGAATAATCTTATTTTCATGCAGTTGAGCTATGGTTTCTGCTAGATGAATTGCCAGACTCAGAAATTTGCTGATTTCAAGTTGTTTAGCTGTGATGAGGTTTTTCAGGGAGTCTCCGCCAAAATCTTCTAATATCAGCGCCAGACCGTTATTATGATTTTCTAAAGAGTAAGCTTTGATAATTCCGGCTATGTCGAGAGTTTTGAGAATTTTATATTCATGCCTCAATCGTGCGATTTCTTCTATTGTGGGATACTCAGCTTTAAGGGTTTTTACTATAACCGGAGTTGGCTCCGACTCCCTAACGCCGCGATAAATAACTGTATTGACACCTTCATGAAGTGGCAACGATAAGAGTTTGTAACCGGGCAGCGTGGTTTTCATATTCGTTTTTTCGATGAGTACGATTATTCGGGTGTGGAATTGATGGATGGGAACCTGAGACAGCGATGTTCGATCGCCTGTTGGGAATAATTTCAACTAGCCGGGCCTCAGCTTGTTAATAAGTGCCAATATTTTGTCCACTCATTCAATGCTAAAGTGCATGATGGCTTAATCTTTAACTATAACTATAATACCTGTGCTGGAGTTGGAAAACCAAGAATTGGCGCTGGAATAAGCGCCTCCAGATAAATTAGGTGATCGCACTAACTCCACCGTCTGTTTAAATGTCTCTGGACGTACTCCGCACAGACGCTTAAAGTTTTCATCGCTCAGGTTTTTTACATCCCAGTAGCTCATTATGTGGCTGTGCCTAAATTATTATCACTTAGGATTATACATTCTACAAAATTTTTGCAGCACTTCGACCGGGCGCGATCGTTGCTCTTAACAGGGTACAAGTCGCGATCGCCTTGCCTACTTTTTTAACAGGTATATTGTAAGAGTGTGCTAGCAAAAACTGAGTTACTTGAGCGCGCGATCATCGCTAAGTTGAACACCTAGTCTGTAAGTGAGCAAGATGAGATTATGGAATAAGTTAAAGATGATCCCAGATCGGAACCAGCAAATACTCGTTCTCCCGACGCTGTTGCCAAACTTGCAGCGCCACGGACTGAGTATCACGCAGGTAAAACGCAAGAACTCGCTCCAGAAACATGGTGAATTCGCGTAATACAGCCCACGTCAGTAATAGGATAAAAAGTTACAAAAAAGGGGGAATGTATGCAAACCCTCCTTTGGAGTCGTGAAGAAGTCCCGCCTCGTGCCCAACATTTGTATGAGATCAGCATCCGCCCCAAAAGTGACTTAGAAGAGAATGTTAGCAAGATCGTCATCATGGATATAGAAACAGGCGACTATAAAGCTGATGAAAATGGTTTATATGCTGCTGATTACCTGAGTGCGAAACATCAAAATGCTAGGCTATTGGGTATCGGTATTGGATATAAACTTGCTGCATCTCTAGGTAGTGTTATTGAGCTTGTTCCTAAGTGATTTCACGTATTGTATGTGATAGATATGCTAAACTTAATTTTATTGGATTTTGCTTGAAAGTCAAGCTGTTTGAGTTGAAATTTATGAGGACGTTAGACTGCGGTGGTTCCGAAAGACCCTAACACGAATTTATATGTAGTCTATGTTCCAGGTTTCTAAGAGAGCGCATTCTCAAGGAGAAACTTTAGACGACATACAAGCGCACTTACGTGAAGCGAGTGAAATGTTGTTGGAAGATGAGAATCCAGGATTAAATCGACCCTCTATTCAGTACGATCGCCCTTTTAGTCTTTACCCTTAATTCTTCTAGTTGCTGTAGTTGCTAGAATAGCAGCGAATATTAACCGGACTGCAACTCATGCTAAAAACCCTTGAAGGCATTTGCATCACTTGCCAAATAATCCTATGATGGTGCATCATGATCTTGGTGATTATTTCATTCTTCTAACTAAGCTAATATGCGATCGCTTGTCTTGACTCTAGCTCTCATAGGTTTAGCCACCCCCGCTGTTGCCACCACCTGCGAGGAAAGCTTTCAAAAAAAGGGGGACTTTTTGAATGGTGCCGCCTTTTCTGCACGTGTTCAGGTTGAGGGGTTATCGATAGAGAGAGCATTTTCCCAATTACGACCCATTTTAGCCCGCGAGAGCATCAGAACGATCAGCACCGATGTGAGCACAGGTGTCATGAAAGCCGAAAATCCCGCAACAGCATTTCAGCGTGCTTTGCCGATCGATGTTTTTGCCTCAGCCGACGGAAATCTATTAACTGTCGAGATGATCTTTACCATTCCCAGCGGCGTGGGCGCAAGTAGGGATACCGTGAAGCGATACTTGTGCGGTGCGCTAAATCAATTGTTGCCCAAAACTACAAATTAATATGTAATCATTCATTTGATGAATATTAGTTTCCCACACTCGATCGCAATAACCCATACTTCAAAATTACCTGCGGGCGATCGCCCTTCAATTCACGTGCGTTAGCGAAGCCCTCGAAGAGGATCGCTCTTGGGGTTTCTAGCGTTTTTGTTCTGCGGAGAGTGCGATTTTTGATTGGGCATCGCGCTTCTAAAATTCTTACGGCTTCAGATCGAGCAGTTGGCGGTAATTGACACCCCGATAGATTATTGTAGCGCCTCAGATTATTGAGGGCTGCACTGAACGCGAAGTGGTTAAGATTGAGCAGGGATCGGGAGTGCTGAAATTGTCTGTTGCCGAATGGGGATCTGAATCACAAACTTAGTGCCTGAGCCAGGTGTAGAAAAACACTTGATTTTACCGCCATGTTTTTCAGTAATGATTTGATAACTAATCGACATCCCCAAACCCGTACCTTTACCGATGGCTTTGGTGGTGAAAAAGGGGTCAAAAATGCGCTGCTTCACTGGGTCTGGCATACCGATTCCGTTGTCAGCGATCGCAACCTCCACCCATTGATTATCGATCGCAGAAGTCCGAATTGTAATCTGGTTCGGGGCGTCTTTAAGCTCCTGATAGGAGCGTTTGGTATTCTTGTCATCTAGGGCATCCAGGGCATTAACCAAAATATTCATGAATACCTGATTGAGTTGTCCGGGGAAACATTCCACCTTGGGCAAAGTGCCATAGTCTTTGATCGTTACCACGCCTGGACACTCTGGTTTATCTTTGAGCCGGTGTTGCAAAATCAGCAATGTACTTTCAATTCCCTCATGAATATCAACATCTTTGAAGTCTGCTTCATCCATACGAGAAAAGTTTCGCAACGAGAGGACAATACCGCGAATTCGCTCGGTCCCTACCCTTAGAGATGAAATTATCTTTGGGATATCTTCAGTGATGAATTCCAAATCGATTTCCTCTGCCATTGCTTGCACGTCTGGATCGTTGCTGGGATGGCGCTGTTGATAGAATTCTATCATCTCCAGCAGATTTTGGGTATATTCGTCCAGGTGGGTAAGATTACCGTGGATGAAGTTGACCGGGTTATTGATTTCATGGGCAATTCCCGCAACCAACTGTCCCAAGCTAGACATTTTTTCGCTTTGGATAACTTGCATCTGAGCTTTTTTCAGTTCGTTGAGGGTTGTCTCCAGTTCTTTAGCTTGCGCTGTCGAGGAGATTGCTAGTTCTTCGATCGCAGCAACCTGGGGCAGACTTGTCCAGCAAGCAATTGCCACTCCGACAAATGCCAGCGTCATCAACACAATAATCAGCAGATAGGGATTGTTGGTTCCGGCTTCTACCCGCAGCCTGGAGCGAATCAGCCAACTGATCGTCGCTGTACCACAAATCAGGGCAATCAAAATTCCGACCTGAAGCACCACAAAGTATTCGTTTTTAGGAGCAGTTACTGCCTTGCTATGGAGTCTATCCCACCACGGTAAGTGCAAAGATGGCCAAGGAATCCGCAGAATCGCAGCGTCGATCGCTATCACTGCTAACGGCAACAGCAAACCGATGCCAAAATCCATCCCTCCCCAAGCAACACCACCCACCACCAGGGAAATGAACTCCACCACCAGTAATGCTAATGATAGTCGCCCCCAACGCACGACTGGATCGTTGCGCTGCATCCACAGCCCCAAGTGCAACCCCATGATAGAAATGAATAAACTCACCCCTGACACGACGACAATTCGAGTGGTGTTGCCCCATACTAAAAATCCTAAACTACAGATAAAGCTTAGCAACAGCGCGGGTTCTAGGGCACCCCGACGCGACGCAGCGCCAAACACTGGAGACAACAGCCCATCCTGCGCGAGTTGGAAAAGGATGCGGGGTGTATTGCAAACGCTAGTCGCAGATCCCAACAAACAGGTAGTCGCAACCAGCAATGTGACTATGACAGGGGCAGCGTCTCCCCAGAAAGGCTTGGCAGCCACCAAGAAATTGCCGTACAAATTGCCTTGTAAACCGGCAGCCGTTGCCAACTGCACCAACACTAAACTGCCACCCACAAACACCAGAGGCATGAACGAGGCAACCCAAGACAGCGCCTTGAGGGTGTCTTTTGGGTGCAAACTGTCTGCTACAAAGGATGAAGCTGTATCACAGCCATAGAAGCTATAAGCGGCAAACAAGTACCATTTCAGCCAGTCCTGGACACTGAGGGCATCAATCCTGCTGGGCAAGAGTCCGGGACTTTGGGGGGAAAAGGCAAGCCAGCCTAAACCCTGAACGCAGAAGAGGAGTAAAAAGCCGATCGAAGGAATGATAAAAAAGAGGTGCAGAATGGCGACGGCGCGGGTGCCACTGAATGCTAAAAAGTAAGCGATCGCAGTAAAACCGATCTCAAACACTTTTTCTGGAATACTCAGCCCCATCGGTTCTAAATGGAATTGGATCAAATTTGTGATGACGATCGCATTAATGGGCGGAAAGGAAACCCACCCCAAGAAGTAGGCAATCCCCAAGTAGCGGGAAAGGGCAGGGTAACGATGAAGCAATCGCGTGATGTAATTTGGTGTCCCCCCAGATACATCTGGATATTTCTCACCCAAACTCTGAACTTGAAGGTTAAACAGAATTCCGACGATCACACCAGGAATCCAGACCAACAGCGATGCAGAGCCAATTTCTGCTTGCATCAAGGGCGCTAAGGTAAACCACATCAGATATCCAACCACACTAAACCCCCAAGCTTCCGCAGAGGACATGGTGCGCCGGAGGCGATTCAGAAATGGCACACGATCTATTTCCATAACCAGCAGATAGGGGTAATCCTATTGTGATACAATTGCAATTTTTACAGTCAATAAAAAACAAATACCTAGTGTTTCCTTCTAGGGATTAAAATTCTCAGCTCGATCTAATGTAGCGGCGAAAGATTGAGGCAATCAGTTGAGGTTGCCAGCGATCGCAATACTCAATACCCAATACTTCAAAATTACCTGCGGTCGATCGCGCCGGAGCAAGTTTTAAAGGGATGCACTAAAATCTTCTTTAGATAGCTATTATAGATTAATCATGAAGATTAAGGCAATTATCTGGCAAGAACATGGCTTATGGTGCGACTCAGTTCCAGCACTTCCAGGTTGTCACACATAGAGAGAGAGTTATGAACAATTGTTAGAGAGGCTTGAAGATGCTGTTTAGGGTTGGATTGAAGTCGTCAATCAACAAAATGAAATTTCCCGGAAAAACAGTTAATTGAGTTATAGCAATCCTCACTAAAATTGAAAAATTTTAACTATTCTTATAGCTATGAAAGGGTTGATTAAATATCTTTACGAAATCAAATTAGATAAAGCTATTCTCTGGTGCTATCTCATTTGGTATGTTATAGTAGTTTGTTTTCATTTTGATCCTTCGGTTAAGATATGGATTAATTCAATTGGTATAAGTGCTGTAATCGGTACGGGTCTGATGCTAAGTGTTTCTTCTAGTAAAGGCAAAAGAGATCATTGGCAGGCATTCAGGTTATATCTCATGCCATTTTGTGTCTCAAGCTTCTCTGCCTTGATTAAAGATCAGGGATTTATCATATTCATATCACCAAATATCACCGAAACAATAGTGTCAGTATCATGCTGTGGTCTGTTTTTATTACTTATTTTAGTAGTCAAAGTATTCAAGAATAAAGTTATTTAGCGGGACTCGCCAATTGGTTAAAAAAGCAGCATAAATATGACATTTTAGGTTGAAATTACCCCGGTCGCATTTAAGGGCGATCGAGCTTGTATAACTCTTACGCCCCGATGAAGCGATGGAATTGCTTTCTTTCTTTATAGTCCGATAGTTCTTTGAGTGCGATCGCATTTTGGTTGGGCGATCGCCAAGTTGTACTATACTGGCCCCTGTAAATCAATTACCAAGATACCCAGACGAATATCGGCGGTAAGCGGCTTGCTAAAATCGGTCGATCGCGCTGGTATTTTCTGCCCTCAAATCGCTTTCTTTGGATTAATTGACTTTTTAAATTCTGCCTTATACTTTCTTTGTTGGGGCCACACAAACGGGGGGGTAATGCCCTCGCTGCGGTTAATTGTCAATAATCAATTATTAATTGTTAATATTCCATGAGGAAGCCAAAAAGGTATATCATAACCTTAACCGGATCATTTCTTCCCAGATATGTTCTACTGTTCTAATCCCGCGTGTTCTCATCCTTTCAATCCCGACAACTCTAAATTTTGTCAAAGTTGCGGATCGCAAGGCCTCAACCCTCTCTTCAGAAACCGCTACCGCGTGATTCGACTGTTGGGCGAAGGGGGATTTGGCAGAACTTATGAAGCGGTAGATACGGATCGCATGGACGATCCCTGCGTAATTAAGCAGTTTGTACCCCAATTTCAAGGAACCTCAGCACTTGAAAAAGCCGCACAATTGTTTAAGGAAGAAGCGAAACGACTTTACGAACTCGGCGAACATCCCCAAATTCCTCGATTAATTGCTTATTTTGAACAAGACAAGCGACTTTATTTAGTACAAGAGTTGATTGAGGGGCAAACTTTACTAGCAGAATTAACTCAGCAGGGCGTTTTTAGCGAAGAAAAAATTTGGCAGTTGCTGGCAGATATTTTGCCGATTTTGAAATTTGTGCACGATCGCCATGTCATTCACCGAGACATCAAACTTGAGAATATCATGCGGCGCCGCACCTCTATTAGTTCCTCCCTGCCAAAGGCGGCAAATTTTCGGAATTCACCTTTCCGAAGGGGCGGGCGAGGAGAGTTGGTTTTGATAGATTTCGGTATTTCCAAACAAGTGACGGGCTCCCTGATGAGCAAAGTAGGCACGACGGTAGGAACGCCCGGATATTCGCCTGTAGAACAAATGCGCGGTCAAGTTTTCCCCGGCAGCGATTTGTACAGTTTGGGAATAACTTGCCTGAGACTGCTAACTCAATGTTTGCCAAAAGTTGACGGTGCCGATGACCTTTATGACCCGATCAACGGCGGCTGGATGTGGAGAAAACGGTTGCCTCCCGGCACAAAAATCAGCAGCGAGTTGGCAAATATTTTAGATAAATTAATTCAAGATTATCTCAAAAATAGATATCAATCGGCTGATGAAGTAATCAAAGCTTTAAATCTCTATTCTTTACCTCCCCAACCCCATTGTGTTAATGGAGGACAACTTGCTATAAATTCTTTTCTGACAAAACAAGGACAACTTGCTATCAATCTCTCGCTCAATCAAAGCGGGCAAATCAATAGCAATCTCTCTGTCAATCCCAGGGAAAAACTCAACACCAATCCGCCTCCGAACAAGGCATCGCAGAGAATTGCCGCTGTCAAAAGCACTTTTAACTTTCAGTTTGTGACAGTAGACAAGCGCGGGAAGCAAACTAATGTTAACAGCGGCAAAGCGCGTTTTTTTGAAGAACATCTTGGTAGCAGTACACTGCTGGAAATGGTATCTATTCCTGGCGGTACTTTCCTCATGGGTTCTCCAAAAGATCGGGGTGACAGCGACGAAAAACCGCAGCGCCCAGTAACTTTAGGCTCTTTCTATATTAGCAAATTTCCAGTCACTCAGGCCCAGTGGACAGCAGTGGCGGCGCTGCCGGAAATTAAAATATTTCTCAATCCCAATGCGACCCGTTTTAAAGGTCCAAATCGACCTGTAGAAAATGTATCTTGGTACGAGGCTGTGGAGTTTTGCGATCGCCTTTCTCGCAAAACTGGTAAGAATTATCGCTTGCCTAGCGAAGCCCAATGGGAATATGCTTGCCGGGGGAAAACTACGGGGCCGTTTCACTTTGGGGAAACGATTACCAGCGACTTAGCCAATTACAACGGAAATTCTCATTACGCTGACGCACCGAAGGGAGTTTATCGCTTTCAAACGACAGATGTGGGCAGTTTTAAACCTAATGCTTTCGGATTGTACGATTTCCACGGAAATGTTTGGGAATGGTGCGCGGATTCTTGGCACAATAATTATAACGGTGCGCCTGCTGATGGTAGCGTTTGGGAGTCTGACGGGGACTCTTCGCTGAGGTTGTTGCGGGGGGGTTCTTGGAACGATCATCCTCCGAATTGTCGCAGCGCGTGCCGCCTCAGATATCAGCCGGATTGTAAGGCTAGTATTGTGGGTTTTCGAGTGGTTGTTTCTGTTGTTTAGACTCCAATTGTAGGCATTCCTTCTCCTATCTTGAAATGCTTCTACGGTTTCCCTATTAATCAAAGATTGATTCAATAAGCCTATTGATCTTGTCTCCGCACAGAGAAACCCGGTTTCTTCAAGAAACCGGGTTTGGGAACGGACGATCGCCAAAATTCAAGCGTTAACTAGCCTTCTTTTGAGGAGCGACTATGCGTTCCACACTCATAGCAGCCACGCTCAACGTCACCACAGCCATGCCGAGAATTGCCACAGGCTGCAACTTCTCATTGATAATTAGAAAACCGAAGAGTGCGGTCATTGCCGGCCCCAAAGTGCCAATTACTGACGCTAAGGCTGCCCCCGCGAACCGGATGGCAAAATTATTCAAAAGATAGCTAAACAGCGTCAGCACCCCTAAAATAACGCCTCCGATAATCAAACCAGGCCAAACATTTTGGTCGATTTTAGGAGAAAAATTGTCCGACAGCGGCACCCACAAACTCAGGGAGGAAAAGACAAAAATCGCGGCGAAATTAACTAAACTAAAAGGAATTGGGTGCAGCTTGCCCGCGGCCATTTGCGTCAGCAATACGTAACCTGCAAAGGTAATCCCAGAAGCCAGCGCTGCTGCGACTCCCACTCCGACATTGCCGCCGCCCGGAGCTGGGGCCACAAAACTCGGCCACCCAGCTAAAATCAGACCTGCGGTAATCCCGACGATCGCAAAAAAGCCGACTTTGCTAGGGCGAGAGCCAAACAATATCCAAGAACCTAGTACAGTGACGATCGGATAAATAAAGAAAATCGTAATCGCAATCCCCGCTGGAATATTGCCGATCGCCAAATAAATCAAAACCTGAGACAAAAACAGAAAAAATGCGCTTCCTAAAACCTTACTCCACAAAGCTCGATCGCCCGACTCAAACAACCGCCTAATATCTTTCCACACAGAAGGATACAGAAATGTCGCCAATATCGGCATCAAAGCCATCACCACGATCAGCCGCATCAACAAAATCAACAAAGAATTTCCAAAACCTGGAGTCACCACCCCCGGAAATTCAAACAACCCAAAAACCATCCGAGGATTTTTGCCTTTAATCAGAATTCTTAAACAAACATTAAACAGCGACAATACAACAGCCGAAGACAACGCCAGCACCAAACCTGTCTGTACTTGAGAACCTGGTTTAGCGGTTGCTGGAGAGGACACTGAAGAAGGCTGTGGCACGGGTTCCCGCGGCGCATCCGCAGGTGTTGGCTGCAGAAATTGCGGGCGGACAGAATTAACAGAATTATTTGATTCCTCGACATAAGAATCTTGAGCATCGAAAGGATTCTCAAGATATTCTTCTTCTTCTTCGAGTTCTTCCCTAATGCGGTTTACGAGATTTTGTAACAGCTCTTCCCCTTGCAGTTCCAGGGTTTTCATGTTGTTGAGCCGCACGGAAAGCTCGCTTTGGTAACTGGTTAAATCTTGTTCCAGCATCTGGAAACTGCGATCGATCCTTTCATCCAGCGCCGCCAGCAACTGCGAGGCCCGTTCGTCGTAGTTGCTTGGCGGCAGGGGTATCGGGAACTCGCCACTGGGAATAGGGCTGCTGAGAGAGTTTCCCGAATTAGCGCTGAGTTCGTTGAACCGCTGCACCAACAAATCCTGCAAATTGTGAGCCAAAACTTGAGCCAACTGCTTCAGCCACAATTGCTGCTGCTGAATGTATCGCCCAGATAGAGATTCCATTTGCTGAGACTGCAATTTGCGATATTGCTCCCGGAGGTCTTCAATATCTTCAATCAGGTGATTTTTTTCAGTTTGCAGCCGAGTAATGTCTTGATTTAACTGGCCTTTGACATTTTCATGCAAAGCGTCCAGTTCTTGCATTACTGAGTGAAGGACTTCTTCTGCTGATTGTGCATCCTCTGGCTCGCCCTTTGACGAGTATACGTTCCGCTGCGCCATTAGCCTATAACCTCTAATTTAAACTGCACGTTCACTGTTCTTAAGTATTTTGCCAAATCAGGCCGCAAGTTCTAGTGAGTGGCTCTAAAAGATTGCGGACACTGTTGAATCAATAGTAGTCGCTAAGCTACAAATGTGAGAAAATTGCGTGAAGCAAAGCTATCCCGCTCTTAATCGCCCCAAAAACACTTTGTGCAATTAGAAATCATACTACAGCTTGACCTCTCCACGGATTGCTTCCGGTAATTCTCGCATTTAACTCACCCCATTGCACCCGACTCACAAACCTAAGAGCCCATTCCGCGACTAAATTTGATGGGGGGTCGCACTCCTAGCCCCTCAATGGATAACTTGATGCTGCGGCCAGAAATCCGGTTTCTTTTGCCCGCCTTTCTGCCGCACTCCCGCACCCAGGTTTATGATTTTAACAGTTCCGATCTTTTGCTCGCGAAAGTTTTAAGAGGCGATCGCACCCTGAAAAAGCCACCCCGCGCCATCCAAAAATTACCACATCCCATCCCCCAAGAGCAACAGATATGGCATCAGAAATTTATAACAATTCCTTTACAAACGATCGACAAAAACTGAATATTTCCTCAGAAACCGAAGTTTTTGTCTTTCCGGCATCATTTGCCCAGCAGCGCTTGTGGTTTCTCGACCAATTCGCACCGGAAAACCCTTTCTATAATGTAGTAACAGCACTGCGCTTAACTGGTTCCCTCAACTTAACAGCCTTAGAGCAAACCTTCAACGAAATAGTGCAGCGCCACGAAACTTTGCGAACGACTTTTGCCGCAGTATCAGGGCAACCAGTGCAGATAATATCTTCCGCTTTCAAGACTAATTTAAAAGTATTAGAATTGCAAAATTTGCCACCAGAACAACGGCAAACAGAAGCAAATAAACTCGCCGCAGCAGAATCTCTTCGCCCTTTCAATTTATCCACCGGGCCGCTGATGCGAGTAACCATCCTGCGGCTGAAAGAGACTGAGCATATTCTCTTGCTAAATATGCACCACATAGCCTCCGATGATTGGTCGATCGGCGTGCTAATTCGAGAAGTGGAGGTTATCTATACAGCTTTGATCGATCGACAGCCATCTCCCCTGCCAGAATTATCACTTCAATATGCCGACTTTGCCGAGTGGCAGCGCGAATGGCTGCAAGGTGAAGTATTAGAAACTCAGCTAGCTTATTGGCGGCAGCAATTGCACGGGATTTCGGCGTTAAATTTGCCGACGGATCGCCCTGCACCAGCTAGGCAAAATTATCGGGGAAAAACTCAATATTTAGAAGTGCCTAAAAAGCTGAAGGACGCACTTGTAGCGCTCTCGCAGCGAGAAGGAGCGACTTTATTTATGACAGTGCTCGCAGCATTTCAAACTTTGCTTTACCGCTACTCGCAACAAGAAGATATTGTTGTAGGTTCGCCGATCGCCAATCGCAATCGCAGCGAAATAGAAGCATTAATCGGTTTTTTTGTCAACACTTTAGTGCTGCGAACAGACTGTTCGGGAAACCCGACATTTCGAGATTTTTTGGGCCGGGTGCGGGAAGTAACCCTGGGAGCTTACGCTCACCAAGATTTGCCTTTTGAGAAGCTAGTCGAGGAATTGCACCCAGAGCGATCGCTGAATCGCCACCCGCTGTTTCAGGTGGTATTCGGGCTGCAAAATGGGCCTGTGGACGAGCTAGAATTGCCCGAATTAAAGTTGAGTTCTTTCCATTTAGAGACTCAAACAACGCGCTTTGATTTAGAGCTGCATTTGTGGGAAGCTTCCGATAATTTTAGAAGCAGATACGGCGAACAGTGGGAAGATTTGGAAGGGCTTAGAGGCGTAGCTGTGTACAATACAGATTTATTTGATGAAGTTACGATCGCCCGAATGCTGAGGCATTTTAAAACGCTGCTGGAAAGCATTGTGGCTAATCCAGAACAAGGAATTGCTAACTTACCTTTATTGAGCCAGGATGAAGTGAATCAATTATTCAGAGAATGGAACGATACTCGGACAGATTATCCTCAAAATAAGTGCATTCATCAGTTATTTGAAGAGCGGGCCCAGCAGCATCTGGAGGATGTCGCCCTAACTTTCGACAGCCAACACCTCACTTACAGAGAACTCAACAGTCGCAGCAACCAACTGGCGCGCTACCTACAAAAACTGGGCGTGGGGGCGGAGGTTTTAGTGGGGCTTTGTGCAGAGCGATCGATCGACCTAATTGTCGGGATGTTGGCTGTACTGAAAGCGGGAGGGGCTTACCTACCGTTAGATCCGAGCTATCCGCGCGATCGGCTAAACTTGATGCTGGAAGATGCTCGAGTTAAAGTCTTGCTAATTCAGGATAAATTGATTGAGAATTTCCGAGACTTCTCAAACTCGGTGATTTACTTCGATGGCGACTGGGAAGACATAGCCAAAGAAAGCGCCGAAAATCCCGCCAACACCGTAACAGCAGACAACTTAGCTTACGTTATTTACACATCGGGCTCCACAGGAAAACCCAAGGGAGTTGCTGTCACCCACAAAGCAGTAAATCGGCTGGTACTCAACACCAACTATATAAAAATAGAACCTACGGATAAAATTGCCCAAGCATCAAACGCTTCATTCGATGCAGCCACATTCGAGATTTGGGGAGCCTTGCTTAACGGCGCTCAACTCGTGGGAATTAGCACAAATATTACCCTTTCGCCTCACGATTTAGCCTTAGAACTGCGCCAACAAGGCATCACCGTCTTGTTTTTAACAACTGCCTTATTCCAACAAATTGCTAGAGTTTTACCGCAAGCTTTTAATTCGCTGCGCTGCTTGCTGTTTGGCGGAGAAGCGGTCGATATGAGATGGGTAAAAAAACTTATCCAACAACAGCCAACCACTAAATTAATTCACGTTTACGGCCCTACAGAAAATACCACATTTTCAGCTTATTATTGCGTGCAAGACGTACCCGAAACCGCAACATCTATCCCCATCGGCCGCCCGATCGCCAACACGCAAATTTATCTCCTCGATGCGGATTTGCAGCCGGTGGCGATCGGTGTTGTAGGTCAATTGTACGTCGGCGGTGACGGATTGGCGAAAGGCTACCTCAACCAGCCTGATTTAACTGCTGCTGCATTCATTCCTAACCCTTTTAGCAATAAATCTGGTTCTAGCCTTTATAAAACAGGTGATTTAGGCCGCTATTGGGTTGACGGCAACATCGAGTTTTTAGGCCGCGTTGACGACCAAGTAAAAATTCGCGGCTACCGCATCGAGTTGGGAGAAATTGAAGCGGCTTTGTGCCAGCATCCACAAGTGCGCGAAGCAGTAGTAATTGTGAGGGAAGACATCCCCGACGATAAACATTTGGTAGCTTATGTTATTCCTGACGGCATTAATGAAAAATCAGAATTCTCAAATCTCAAATCAAGTGAATTGCGCCAATTTTTGAAAGAAAAGTTACCAGGATATATGGTTCCTGCAACTTATGCAGTGTTGGAGAATATGCCACTGACGCCTAATGGCAAAGTAGACCGCCGCGCTTTGCCCGATCTAGATACAGACAGCGAGGATATAACAGAAAATTATGTAGCGCCTCGGACAGATATCGAAAAGGCGATCGGGAAAATTTGGGCTAAAGTTTTGGGAAAACAGCAGGTTAGTATCTACGATAATTTCTTTGAACTAGGCGGGCATTCCCTGCTAGCAACTCAGTTGATTTCTCGCATCCGAGACGCTTTGCAAGTCGAGTTATCGGTCAGCAATTTGTTTGAAGCTCCGACTGTGGCGAGTCTGGCAAAATACATTGAAACAATGCGCTGGGCTGCGAAAGGTTGGATTACTCCTAGAACCGACGAAAATGAGCGCGAAGACGTGGAATTTTAAGGGCTTACATAATTGCGGGATGATTTTGATTGTTTTGTGGAATGACCGTCCAAAAGTGGGGAGCATCTCACTTTTGCACCATTCTCAAGAACGGGCTCTTCGGCTTCACAAAGGATAAATTTTCTTGTGGAACAGGCATCTTGCCTGTTCATAAAAGCCTTATTGAGAAGGGTGCAACATCTCAGGAGCATCTCACTTTTGGAGCCAAGCTAGAAATCTAAGTTTTGAGGCAGGAGGCAGGAGGCAGGAGGAAAGAGGAAGAAGGAAGGAGCCAGAAGAAGAGTTTTTACAAATATGAGATGCTCCCGGATGACAACCATCCTCAAACCCTGATGGAGTAAAGATTGAGCATCGCTTATGCTAAAAAAAGATAGGCAGCCTTAACTGAACGGTATTGAAATATACTGGTCTTTAGTTACTTTCCCTGTTGAATAAATTTTCATCAGGATTACTGACGGCTAAAAAATTCAGAAGCAGCAACTCTGTTTAACAGCCTGTCTTTTGACATTATTCATACTTGTGTAGCATAATGGTTTTTTCTCGATATTTTGGCAAACGACAATGAGTAAATTGAACAGCGTTTTGAACCCTTCACTGGTTGCTGAACCTCCTAGTAATCGTTTTTATCGCACCGTTTGGCGATGGCACTTCTATGCAGGCTTGTTTGTTATTCCTTTCATGCTGATTTTGTCAATCACAGGCATCATTTACCTGTTTAAACCGCAATTAGATGCTGCGATGTATCACCAGAATATGTTTGTGCAGCCTGCGGATGTGATGATGCCTTATACTCAACAGGTGGCAGTTGTTCAACGAAATTATCCTGATGCCAAAGTAACAAAATTTACGCCGAGCGTTGCGTCTAATCGTAGTGCTGAAGTGACGATCGCCACTAAAGATGAAAGAACACTAGCCGTTTTCGTGAATCCTTATACGGCTAAGATTTTAGGCGATCGCGATGAAAATAATAATCTCCAAGCGATCGCACGCAAGATTCACGGCGAACTGATGATCGGAAAATTGGGAGATTATTTAGTAGAGCTTGCTTCCTGTTGGGGGCTTGTGCTGCTGATTACAGGATTGTATCTGTGGTTGCCTCGCGGCAAAGTAACTTTTTTAGGAACATTAATTCCGCGTCTGTGGAGTCAGAATAAGCGGGTATTTTGGCGGGACTTACACGCCGTTTCGGGATTTTATGGCGTATTGCTAATTGGCTTTCTCATCATTAGTGGACTACCCTGGACAGGTTTTTGGGGAGATACCTTCGCTCGTTTGTCGAGTCACTATCCTGCACAAATGTGGGATAACGTACCTCAATCGACAACACTCACAGGCTCGCTCAATCAACAGGGCAATCTAATTGTGCCTTGGGCCGTAGAGCAATTACCAATTCCCAAATCTAGTAAGCCTGGAAAGGAGCATCATTCAGGACACAACGAAATTATCGGGGGAACTCCTGCTGATACGTCCGTAAATCTAGATTCTGTTGTAACTTTAGCCCAAGCAAAAGGCGCACCCCCTGGATTTAGTGTTAGTTTTCCAGAATCCCAAACCGGTGTGTACACGGTTTCGGCATTTCCCAATAATCCGGCGCAAGAAGTCACTCTGCACATCGATCGATACAGTGGCAAAGTATTAGCAGATGTGCGGTGGAAGGATTACGGGTTAGTACCCAAAGTCGTATCAATGGGAATTTCAATTCACATGGGAAAATATTTTGGATTGAGCAATCAACTACTGATGTTGTTTGCATCCTTAATTTTGATTGTGCTTTCAGTCAGCGGTACGGTGATGTGGTGGCAGCGTCGTCCGAAAGGGACGAGTTGGCTCGGTGCGCCTGCAATGCCCACCCATGTTCAGGGATGGAAAGTGCCACTCGCAATCGTTGCTGTTTTAGGGATTGCCTTCCCGCTTGTAGGACTTTCACTCGTCACCGTTCTGCTGTTGGATTATTTCGTGTTGGCTCGTATTCCTGCCCTCAAGCGCATTTTCAGTTAAAGGTGGGAGGGTGACAAAGAGGTATAGGAACTAGACCGAATCAGTGCGTAGGTTGGGCGCCGAGGGAACGAACCCTCTGTTTCACTCCGCCCAACATTTTCGCTACAATTTTCCTTAACTGAACCGTATTGGATTTTAAGTCACATTTTTAGTTAAGAAATTTCTGTGCAGAATGCCCTGACAGCTTCTGCAAACTGCTGGTTATGCTCCATTAATGCCATGTGTCCTCCTTTCTTTATAGTAAATAGCTCTGCTTGAGGTAATTCTGCTTTCATTCGCAGGCTAGCTGGGGGCGTAGTGGCGATATCTGAATCGCCGCATATTACCAACACAGGAATGTCAATTGATGGCAAAGTTTTTGTTTCGTCAAATTTGAGCATTCCCAGTGTGCCGCGAGCGAGAACGCCAGGAGAACCCAAGGCTGATAAGAAAGCTGAGAAATCTAATTGACCGCGCGTTTCAGTGCCTTTAAATCCCGATACTTCTACACTGATGTACAGTGAACCATTGAGATAGCTCAGCCAAGTCATTCCCCACATAATGGGTTCCAGAGCTATGGTGAGGTAGAGCAGAGGTTGGAGCAGCGGCTTCTGCAAAGCACGTAATAAACCGCTAAAAATAGCGGTTTTGAGGGGATTAGTATAAGTCGTATCTACCAGAATTAAACCAGCTACTCGACTACCGAGAAGTTCTGGAAAAAGCCGACTGAATGTTAGAGCAATCATGCCGCCCATGCTGTGTCCGAGTACGATAACAGGTTTAGTTCCTGCTATGGCAATTACGGCTTCGAGATCGCGGGCAAATTTTTCTAGGGAGTAGTCGCTGTTTTTTGGTCGAGTGGATTTTCCTAGGCCTGGAAGATCCCAAACAATCACTCGGAAGCGATCGCTTAGTTGCCGTTTCGCGTAATACCAAACCATACTGTTCGGCCCCCAACCGTGGGAGAGAATAATCGGCTGTCCGTCCTCTGGGCCGTAGAATTCTACTTGTAAAATAGTGCCATCAGGCCTCTCTACCCGCTGCACCGTACCCGTCCGCGTCGGCTTCGGTTCGTCAGCACCGGGGCGGCGGAACAGCGGCAAACTGATAAAGCGGCCGCCCACAGACCAAAGAAGCATCAACACTCCGCTAACTAAGTAGGAAATCCCTATAAGTTCGCCTATGTACCATTCATAGAGAATGTATATACCTCCGCCAAGTACGCCGACGGACAGCAGTCCCACCAGCCATAAGAACAGGAAATTGAAGGGCATGAACGGCATAAGCTGAAACCTTGGGTAGGATTTTGGTTGCGGATTCAAACAGAATCATACTCAGGTTAGACCACAGTCGGCAAGCGGTAAGTTAAGCTCTTAATTTGTGCGCTGGTGGAATTTCATTTATTAATTTGCCCAAGTAATGACAGGATGACTCAAAATGCCCGAGCCAAAAATATCGAGTTCATCACCAAATACCAGAGATTCTGTCACGGTGGAGTTAGTTGAGTTTTTATCTTATCTTCGCAGTCTAGATATTAATATTTTTGTTGAGGGCGAGATCCTGCGCTGCAACGCTCCTGAAGGAATTATTACCCCCGAACTACGGGCAGAAATTTCTCAGAAAAAAGCCGAAATTATTTCTTTTTTAAAAGCAGCTAATCGTACTTCTAGTTTCACTCCTACACCGATTGTTCCTCTGGGGCGGGACGGAAATCTAGCGCTTTCCTTTGCACAGCAGCGCTTGTGGTTTCTCGACCAATTAGTACCGAACAATCCTTTTTATAATGTTCCCGCAGCATTGCGTTTGACAGGTTCGCTCAATTTTTCGGCGCTGCAACAAACCTTCAATGAAATTGTGCGCCGCCACGAAGCTTTACGCACGACTTTAGCAGTAGTTTCGGGCCAACCTGTTCAGAGAATAGCTGCTGCTTTCCACCTCCCGATTAATGTAGTGGACTTGCGAAATTTGCCAAAGGAATCTCGACAAACTGAAGCAAACCGGCTCACGGCTGAGGAAGCTCAACGGTCTTTCAATTTGTCCACTGACTTGTTGCTGCGAGTCACATTATTGCAGTTAGATGATGCCGAATATTTACTAATGCTGAATATGCACCACATTGTCTCCGATGGTTGGTCTATCGGAGTGCTTATTCAGGAATTAGGCGCACTTTACACGGCATTTGCTAGCGAAAAAGCTTCGCCTTTACCGGCTTTGTCGATCCAGTATGCTGATTTTGCAAAATGGCAGCGCGAATGGCTGCAAGGGGAAGTTTTAGAAACGCAGCTTGCTTACTGGAGGCAGCAGTTAAACGGCATTTCTATGCTAAATTTGCCTGCGGATAGACCCAGGCCAGCAATTCAAAGTTACCGAGGCAAAAGGCAATTTTTGCAACTGCCAAAACAACTGAGCGAGGCTTTAGAAACGTTGAGCCAGCGCGAAGGAGTGACGCTGTTTATGACAATGCTGGCAGCTTTTAAAACGTTGCTTTACCATTACGCGCAGCAAGAAGATATTGTTGTAGGTTCGCCGATCGCCAATCGCAACCGCAGTGAAATTGAATCATTAATCGGGTTTTTTGTCAACAGTTTGGTGTTGCGTACAGATTTGTCGGGAAATCCAACTTTTCGGGAACTTTTAAACCGAGTCAAAGAGGTAGCATTAGGAGCTTACGCTCACCAAGATTTGCCGTTTGAGAAGTTAGTAGAAGAACTGCACCCCGATCGCGCGTTGAACCAAAATCCGTTATTTCAGGTGGCGTTTGCGCTGCAAAACGCGCCGGGGAATCATTTAGAATTGCCAGAATTAACACTCAGCCCGCAGCAGTTAGATGTGGGTACAGCGCGGTTTGATTTGGAGTTTCATTTGTGGGAGCGATCGCCCAACAGCTCGGGAAGCAACCAATCGCCCAGCAATAAGCTGTGGGTTGATAGCTCCGAAGGCATCAGCGGCATGGTTATTTACAGCGCCGATTTATTTGATGAAGCTACGATTACCCGCCTGATCGGGCATTTTCAAACCTTGTTAGAAAGCATTGTGGCAAATCCCGAACAGCGCATAGCAAACTTGCAATATTTGAGCGCCCAAGAGCGCGATCGTTTGTTAGTTGAATGCAACAATACTCAGGCGGATTATCCGCAAAATTTGTGCATCCATCAACTATTTGAAATGCAGGCAGATCGGACACCGGATGCGGTGGCGCTGGTATTTGGAGAGGAGCGAGTCACCTACCAGCAGCTCAATCTCCGCAGCAACCAACTAGCACGTTATCTGCAAAAAATGGGGGTTGGGGCGGAAGTTTTAGTCGGGCTTTGCTGCGGGCGATCGCTCGATCTGATCGTGGGGATGTTGGGTATCCTGAAAGCGGGAGGAGCTTACTTAATTTTAGATCCGAGCTATCCTGCTGAGCGATCGAGCTTTATGGTAAAAGATGCTCAATTATCTGTTGTGTTAACTCAGCAGCAATGGGTAGAGAATTTGCGCTCGCCCAATTTACAGATAGTTTGTTTAGACACAGACTGGGAGATGATTTCCCAAGAAATCGCCGACAATCTCACCAGCGCAGCGACAGCCGAAAATCTGGTTTACGCGATTTACACCTCCGGTTCCACGGGAAAGCCGAAAGGAGTGGAAATTGAGCACGGGAGCTTGTTAAATCTCGTTTTTTGGCATCAAAGAGAGTTTGGGGTGTCAGCGGGCGATCGAGCCACGCAAATTGCTGCGATCGGCTTTGATGCTTGCGGGTGGGAAATTTGGCCTTATCTCGCCGCGGGAGCTAGCATATACTTTCCAGAAGATGACATCAGGCGAGATCCTGAAAAACTGCAAAACTGGTTAGTATCACAAGAAATCACCATTAGCTTTTTGCCAACACCTTTAGCCGAGAAAGTTTTGCTATTAGATTGGCCTCAAACAACAGCGTTGCGAATCTTGCTCGCAGGCGGCGAAAAACTGCAACAACATCCTTTAAAATCCCATCCATTTAAGCTAGTAAATAATTACGGCCCAACCGAGAACACCGTCGTCACAACTTCCGGTTATATTCCTGTAACAGAGCAAACAGACATCGCCCCGACAATTGGCCGCCCCATTGCTAACACTCAAATCTACATATTAGACAAATATTTGCAGCCCGTACCAATGGGGGTTGTTGGCGAATTGTACATCGGCGGAAACGGACTCGCTCGCGGCTACCTCAACCGCCCAGATTTAACCGCACAAAGCTTTATTCCCAATCCTTTTCAACCAAATTCAGGAGAGCGAATTTACAAAACCGGCGACTTAGTGCGCTACAGAGGCGATCGCAACCTTGAATTTTTAGGACGCATTGACGAACAAGTAAAAATCCGCGGTTTCCGCCTCGAATTAGGAGAAATCGAGACACTATTAACTCAACATCCGGCCGTGCAGCAAACTGTAGCAATAGCTTCGGAAGATGGACAGGGAGATAAACGTTTAGTAGCTTATATTGCCCTGAATCCAGAATATAGCGTTGCCCGCGAAAAAAACCAAATAATGCAATTGCAGGACGAACAGGTTTTGCAGTGGCAAATGCTCTACAATGAAACTTACAATCAACCTGCTGTTGACTCAGATCCAACATTTAATATTGTCGGCTGGAATAGCAGTTATACTAATCAGCCAATCCCAGCAGAACAGATGCGCGACTGGGCGAACAATCAAGCCGCCCAAATTTTAGCTTTGCAGCCTAGCCGAGTGTTAGAAATTGGCTGCGGCACAGGTTTGTTGCTGTTCCAAATTGCCTCTCGCTGCACTCAATATTGCGGAACAGACTTTTCACCTATTTCGCTCAACTATATTCGGCAGCACTTGGCAAATCAAGAGTTAGCTAATGTAACGCTGCTTCAGAAAATGGCGACTGACTTTGAAGGAGTAGAGACAGCAGCTTTTGACGCAGTAGTTCTCAACTCTGTCGTGCAATATTTCCCGAATATCGACTATCTCGTGCAGGTGCTAGAAGGTGCGGTGAAAGCAACTGCTCCCGGCGGCTTTATCTTCATCGGAGATGTCCGCAGCTTGCCGTTGCTGGCAGCTTTCCACGCTTCGGTACAACTGTATCAAGCCGAACCTTCTCTCGCGGGCGAACAGTTGCAGCAGCGAGTACAAATGCAAATTTTTCAAGAAACAGAGTTAGTTATTGAACCAGATTTTTTTATCGCATTAAAGCACCGCTTTCCGCAGATTGGCGCCGTAGAGATTCAATTAATTCGCGGTAGTTATCACAATGAGTTAACTAATTTCCGGTACAATGCTATTTTGCATATTGCGTCTGAAACAGCACGCCCAAAATCATCGCTAAAAGGGGAGGATGTCGCAGAAAAACGGCTGGATTGGTTGGAAGAAAATCAGAATCTGACTGTTACCAAGGTGCAACAAATATTATTGCAAAATCAAGTCGATTTTTTAAGAATTGCTAATGTGCCTAATGCGCGGGTAATGGCAGCAGTTAAGGCGGCAGAATTGCTGTCTGTTGTCGATAAATTTCCAACAGCAGGTCAGTTGCAGAAAGCAGTGGAAAAAGTCGAGGATTTAGGAGTCGATCCCGAAGCGTGGTATGGTTTAGAAGTTCCGTATAATGTTAATATTAGTTGGTCTAATTCCGACGGTCAAGGGCGCTACGATGTAGTGTTTGCACGGGGCGAAATTAGAGATTTTGTGCGAGAAGCCCGAAGCGATAGCTTGCGTCCTTGGCGCTCTTATGCTAACAATCCCTTACAAGCTAAAGCAGCGCGTAAATTAGTGCCACAGTTGCAGGCTTATCTAGCAGAAAAACTGCCTGAATATATGGTTCCGTCGGCTTTTGTGGTGCTGGAGTCGCTACCGGTGACGGCTAACGGAAAGGTCGATCGCCTCGCTTTGCCTGCACCGCAGCCGATTAAGTTAGAATGGGCTGGCGGTTATGTTGCGCCTCAGACTTCTATTGAGGAAGTTTTAGTGAAAATTTGGGCTGAGGTTTTGGGGATAAAGCGAGTGGGTATCCGGGACAATTTCTTTGAATTAGGAGGCCATTCGCTGCTGGCGACTCAGCTTGTTTCTAGAGTGCGAGATGCTTTCGGGGTAGAGTTGTCTTTGCGCCGCGTTTTTGAAGCACCGACAATTGCAGAATTATCTAAGATTGTGGAGAGTTTAAAAGATAAGAATGCTAAAAGTGAAGCTCCGGCTTTAGTGCCGATTTCGCGCGATAGTCGGCGGAGGAAGCTATCATCTTTTAATCAAGAAATTAAATAAAAATGAGCGCTGTTGAACAGGGTACACTTTAGAGAAATATGCAGCAAGAAACAGATGTTTTCGTCTTCCCGGCCTCATTTGCTCAGCAGCGGCTTTGGTTCCTCAATCAATTAGCACCGGGCAATCCTTTCTACAATGTCTCAACAGCGCTCCGCTTAACAGGTTCCCTCAACTTAAGATCCTTAGAGCAAACCTTCAACGAAATTGTGCAGAGGCACGAAACTTTACGCACCACATTTACGCTTTTGGAAGGGGAACTCGTACAAATTATTGCTCCCATTCTCACCGTATCTCTCCCCACAATTGACTTACAAAATCTATCGCCAAATCAGCAGGAAACCGCAGCGCTGCAACTCGCAACCGATGCAGCGCAATGCCCTTTCGATTTAGCCGCCGGACCGTTATTCAAAGTAACGCTGTTACAACTCAGTGAAACAGAATATATATTGTTGCTCAATTTACATCATATTGTGGCTGATGGTTGGTCGATTGGAGTGCTAGTTCGAGAGCTGGGAACGCTATACACAGCATTTGTAAAAAATGGGATCTCGCACTTGCCAGCACTGCCCGTGCAGTACGCCGACTTTGCAGAATGGCAGCACCAATGGTTGCAGGGCGAAGTATTAGAAACTCAGTTAGCTTATTGGCGGCAGCAGTTAAACGGAATTACCACACTCAATCTACCGACAGACAGGCAAAGACCAGCCGTTCCCTCCTACCGCGGCGCTAAACAATTTATAACACTATCACCTGCTTTGAGCGAGGCGCTAAAGTCATTGAGCCAGCAAGAAAGCGCGACTTTATTTATCACTCTACTAGCCGCTTTTCAAACTTTGCTGTACCGCTATACAGGACAAGTAGATATTGCAGTAGGAACGCCGATCGCCAATCGCAACCTGAGCGAAATAGAAGCATTAATCGGTTTTTTTGTCAACAGTTTAGTGCTGCGTGCAGATTTATCAGGAAACCCAACTTTTCGGGAACTATTGCATCGGGTAAAAAACGTCGCAATGGCAGCCTACGCTCACCAAGATTTGCCCTTCGAGAAGTTGGTTGAGGAATTGCACCCCGATCGCGAGTTGAGTCGTAACCCCCTATTTCAAGTTAGTTTCAGCCTGCAAAACACTCCTGTAGCAGCGCTAGAATTGCCGGGGATCGTTGGAGAGGCGATCGACTTTGACGCAGGAACCGCCAAGCTCGATTTAGAGTGCCACTTGTGGGAAAATGCAGGAAGTATTCAAGGGCAATTTGTCTACAGCACAGATTTATTTGATAGCGCCACAATTGCGCGCATGGCGGGACATTTCCAAACGCTGCTCGAAGCCATTGTTGCCAATCCCAAACAGCGCCTCAGCGACTTGGCTTTGCTGACAGCGGCAGAATACCAGCAATTATTAATCGATTGGAATGACACTCAGAGAGATTATCCGCAAAACCAGTGTTTCCATCAGCTATTTGAAGAGCGAGTCGCGCGTGAGCCCGATGCTGTCGCCGCCGTCTTTGAAAACCAGCAGTTAACCTACCGCCAACTCAACAGCCGAGCCAACCAACTTGCACATTACTTGCAGCAATTGGGAGCAGCACCAGAAGTTTTAGTGGGCCTTTGTGTAGAACGTTCCTTAGATGCGATCGTCGGATTGCTAGGCATTATCAAAGCAGGCGCAGCCTACCTACCTTTAGATCCAACTTATCCTCAAGAGCGACTTAACTTCATGTTAGGAGATGCTCAGGTGTCGATTTTGATAACTCAGCAGCACTTAGCAAACAACTTGACGCAGCCGGAAAATTACGGAGTTTTTTCAGTAGTTTGTTTGGACTCCGACAGAGAAATTATCGCCAGACAAAGCTCTAAAAATTTAACTACAAATATCATACCAGAAAACCTAGCCTACGTCATTTACACATCTGGTTCAACCGGAAAACCCAAAGGCGTTTTAATCGAACATGGGGGACTTTACAACTTAGCCCTAGCTCAAAGAGAAGCTTTTAACTTAAACTCAAATCACCGCATTTTGCAATTTGCCTCCCTAAGTTTTGATGCCTCAATCTTTGAGATTGTCATGGCCTTGGGAACCGGAGCAACACTTTACTGTGCCAAGAAAGAATCTTTGTTGCCCGGACAAACATTAATCCAATTTTTGCAGGACAATGCTATTACCCACGCTACCCTCCCGCCCTCGCTGCTAGCTGTCCTTCCAAACGCCGAACTTCCCGCACTGCAAACAATTATCTGTGCTGGCGAATCTTGTTCCCCGGATATTGTTAAACGCTGGGCTTCCCGGCGCAGATTTTTTAACGCTTACGGCCCTACAGAAGCGACAGTCTGGTCAAGTTTTGCCGAAATTGGCGATTGCAGAAAACCGCCCATTGGCCGCCCAATAGCTAACACTCAACTCTATATTTTAGATAAAAATTTACAGCCTGTACCCCTTGGAATTCCCGGTGAATTGTACATCGGCGGCAGCGGATTGGCGCGAGGCTACCTGAACCGCCCCGAATTAACCGCCGAGAGATTTATTGCTAATCCCTTTAGCCAGAAAGCAGGAGAACGAATTTATAAAACTGGTGACTTAGCTCGCTATTTTCCCGACGGCAATATTGACTTTTTAGGCCGCACTGACGAACAGGTAAAAATTCGCGGTTATCGAATAGAATTGGGAGAAATTGAAGCGCTGCTGGTTCAGCATCCAGCAGTAAAAGAAACAGCGGCGGTTGCTGTGGATGATTTGTCTGGCAACAAACGCCTAGTTGCTTATGTCGTCCCCAATCACCAGACGCTTAATCCGGGAGAAATACGCAATTTCCTCAAACAACAACTGCCCAATTACATGATTCCCAGTGCTTTTGTGGCGATCGATTTTCTGCCCCTAACTCCCAATGGCAAAATTGACCGCCTGCGCCTACCTGCACCGGGAACTCTAACTAGCAATTCAATAGATAAAAGCTGCATTGCACCTCGCACACCAACCGAGTCAACCCTGGCCCACATTTGGGCCACAATCCTCAACGCAGAGTACGTTGGCATTCGCGACAACTTCTTCGATTTGGGTGGAGATTCCCTGCTGGCAATCCGCCTCATCAATGAGATTAACCAGCAATTTGAGCGCGAGTTGCCGCTATCTGCTCTTTTTTTAAATCCGACAATTGAAGGTTTAGCCGATTCGCTATATTCAGGAACAAATTTTTTGGAATGGTCGCCTTTAGTTGCAATTAAGCCTCGCGGTAAAAATCCCCCGTTCTTCTGCGTCCATCCCATCTTTGGCGTTGTATTTCCTTATTGCGAGTTAGCCTTTGGGCTAGGAGAAAATCAACCGTTTTACGGGCTGCAGCCAAAGGGTATTGACGGCGAAAGTTCTCCGTTAACTAGCATTGAAGACATGGCGGCTGACTACATCGCAGCCTTGCGTACCGTTCAACCAAAAGGGCCTTATTTTTTAGGAGGCTGGTCTTTTGGAGGTTTGGTTGCTTTTGAGATGGCTCAACAGTTGCTCGCAGCGGGGGATGAAGTGGCTTTACTTGCTGTGCTAGATACTTTAGCGCCGGTTTCTGCTAATAAACCTTCTTTTTGGGACGGTTGCAAGTTTATTATGACTACTGTTTCGCGCTCTATATGGCCTTTTGTAGTAGATTATTTTCGCTTGGTGGCTGCTGCAGAAAATTTTCAAAGTGGCGGTATTGCGGCCAAATTTCCGAAATTAAATAAGATGCTTAATTTGGCAGCTAATTTTTTGCATCGCTGGAATTGGAAACAGGCAGTTATGGTTAGCATCCTATCTCAGGAGTCAACAAAACACAACTGGCGCGAGCTGGCAATTCCCTCAATGTTTACTGTATTTCAGGCTAATAGTCAAGCAACTCTCAGCTATATACCGAAATTTTATCCGCAGCGAATTACTCTGTTTAGATCGAGGGAACAGCTAAGCATGAGTCATCAAGATTCGACTCTTGGCTGGAGCGAATTAACGACCCAAAAAGTAGAGGTGATTAGAGTTCCTGGGAATCATCTTACTATGTTGAGAAAGCCAGGGGTCGAGGTGCTGGCTCAACAGCTAAAGCATTGCTTGGAGAAGGAATTAAGTGATTGAGGAGCCCGCGTGCTGGTGTGCCGCAACCGGGTTTGATGTGCGAAAGCGCTATTCGTCCTGAATCTGATCTTTATCTGCGTGAATCAGCGTCAATCCCTTGTCATCTGCGGTTTACATTCTCTTTTTAAAACCGCAGATGAGGGCAGATAAACACAGATTAACGCAGATGAATTTTATCAATTCCGGTTGCACCATTCATCTCAAATCTAAAATTGCCCAATGGATTGCGCGATGGTGAAAATAATAGCACCCAAAGCTCCTGCGATCGGAATTGTCACCAGCCAAGCCGAACCAATTGACAGCAAAGTTTCCAAGCGTACTGTTTTCCAAGCTTTGATCAGCCCGACTCCGACGACTGCACCGACTAAAGCGTGGGATGTGGAAACTGGCAAACCGAAGCGGGATGCTAGCAAGACTGTGGTGGCTGTGGCTAATTCCGCGCAAAATCCGCCGCTTGGTTGGAGTTCGATGATCTTTTCGCCGACTGTGGCAATTACATTTTTGCCCCAGATGGCTAAACCGATGACTATTCCTGCGCCTCCGACGACTAAAATCCACAGGGGCACGCTGAAATCCTCTAGGGGAAAGGAACCTGTGCGCCGGATGTAGGCGATCGCAGCTAGGGGAGCAACTGCATTGCCTACGTCGTTGGAACCGTGGGCAAATGCTACAAAACAGGCGCTCAAGACTTGAAATCTTGCCATTTGTTGCTCGATGAGAGTGTGGGGGAGTGTCGGAGTGGGAGGGGGGGAGAGTGGGAGAGTGGGAGAGTTTGTGTTTGTACTTCTTCCTTCTTCCTTCTTCCTTCTTCCTTCTTCCTTCTTCCTTCTTTCTTCTTCCTTCTCAACTGATTCTAATTTTTTCCAGCTATTGAATGTGAGGCCGATCGCCCCAATACTCCCGATGCCAATGACAAAATCGTGAATTGGAAGATTCCAGCCAAATCTATCCTGGGCGGCGGCGATCGCCCCTGTCTGCACCAAAGCGACATTCACAACAGACGGCAGTACAATTATCCCAAATACGCTCAGCATTGCTGCACTCAGCCAAGGTATCCACTCGCGCATTTGAGATAGAGGATCTGGCCGATCAAGAATCGAATACTTCACCACACTGTAAAATAGTGCGGCTAAAGCACCGCTAGCAACAGGTGTCGCCACCCAAGTTAGGGAGATGGTGCCGATGGTTCGCCAATCAACTGCATTAATTCCGGCTGCAACACAGCTAAAACCCGCGATCGCGCCCACCACTGCATGAGATGAAGAAACCGGCAAACCTCGACTGGTAGCTATTTGCAGCCATATCCCGCAAGCTATCAGCACTGACACCATCCCGATTAAAAATACTTGCGGTTGGGCCGCGAACACTTGTGCATTCACAACTCCTGTTGCCAGAGTTTCGGAAACTCCTTGGCCGAACAGCACTGCGCCGGAAAATTCCAGTATGCCTGCAACAATTATTGCCTGCCGCAGCGTTAGCGCCTTCGAGCCTACGGATGTCCCCATCGAGTTAGCGACATCGTTGGCCCCCAAGTTGGCGGCGACGTACAAGGCGAGTGCGGCCATTGCCCCCAGTTGCAGAAATACGACCCCAGAGGTATCTAACATAGAAATTTTTTGACATAAAACGGGCATTTCGATATATGATAAGGGATTGTGAGTTTTGGTAAATCCGATGAAAGGCGCAGAAATAATCCGTTCTATCGAAACGGAAGAAATAAATAGAGTCAAGCAAGAACTTAATAAACAAGTTCCCGAAATTTACGTCGGCGACACAGTGCGAGTCGGCGTAAGAATTAAAGAGGGTAACAAAGAACGGGTTCAGCCCTACGAAGGGACTGTGATTGCCATGCGTAACGGCGGGATTAATGAAACAATCACCGTCCGCCGCGTATTTCAGGGCGTCGGAGTGGAACGGGTGTTTTTGATTCACTCGCCCCGCATCGCTACGATCCAAGTGATGCGCCGCGGGAAAGTCCGCAGAGCAAAACTTTACTACCTGCGCGATCGGGTGGGCAAAGCTACTCGTGTCAAACAGCGGTTCGATCGCTCCCTGTAGGAATGCACCCAGCTTTCCCTTGGTTCATGATTCATGGGAAATTGAAAAAAATCAAAAAAAAGTTTTCCATTTACGAGCGCACTGTGTTAAAATAGAAATCTAGAGGTTAAGCGAATTTCAGCAACCTCACCTGTGCGCTCTTAGTTCAGTTGGTAGAACGCAGGTCTCCAAAACCTGATGTCGGGGGTTCAAGTCCTCCAGGGCGCGCTGAATCACCAAACTTTAAATTCTGCCCGAAAGCGCCCGGACTATTGGCTGGCAACAGTCAAAACCGCAAACTTTCGGGTAGAATTAATTTTTGTGGGCGGTTCGCAAAAAATGCCATCAACAAATGCTCGGTGTGGCTTCTCGATCATCGGTTTCGGCGATCGGCATTTACGCCGTTGATGGGTTGGGCTTGTAAAAAAGTCGTGGCTTTAGATTTGAGATTTGGGACTTGGGCGTAAGTGGTTAGTGTCACAAAATCTGAGAGCCGCGGGCCACTCACACCATCTAAAATCTAAAATCTAAAATCTAAAATCGCAAGGGGGATTGAATCGTGGCGAAAAAAGACGAAGCTCAAGAAACTCAAGAAATAACGGCGCCTGGGTTTAACCCTACGGGTTTTTTTAAGGAAACTAGAGAAGAACTCGACAAAGTGGTTTGGCCCAGCAGGCAGCAGCTAATCAGCGAGTCTTTGGCCGTGCTTTTGATGGTAATCCTCTCAGCAAGCCTGATTTATTTGGTGGATAACTTCTTTAACTGGGGCGCGGGAAAGGTGTTTGGGCCATGACTTTTGCATCAGAAGAATCTGAGTATTCCACAGAAGCGACGGGACAGGCAGCATCGCCAGAGGTGCCGGAGATTGATGCTCGCTGGTATGCTGTTCAAGTTGCCTCTGGCTGCGAAAAGCGCGTGAAGGCAAACTTGCAGCAGCGGATTCAAACTTTGGATGTTGCCGATCGCATCGTTCAAGTCGAAATTCCGCAAACTCCGGCAATCAAAGTCGGCAAAGACGGTTCCAGGCGGCAGTCAGATGAAAAAATCTTTCCCGGCTACGTACTCATCCGTATGTTTATGGACGAGGATACGTGGCAGGTGATCAAGAATACCCCGAATGTAATTAATTTTGTCGGGGCAGAGCAGAAACGCCGCTACGGGCGCGGCAGGGGTCACGTCAAACCGCTACCTCTGAGTCATTCGGAAGTAGAACGGATCTTCAGAAACGCTCAGGAATCAGAACCAGTTGTCAAAGTATCGATGTCTGCTGGAGACCACGTTGTGGTACTTTCCGGGCCGTTTAAGGATTTTGAAGGTGATGTGATTGAAGTTAGCCCGGAACGAAACAAGCTCAAAGTTTTACTCTCGATTTTTGGGCGCGATACGCCTGTAGAATTGGAGTTCAATCAGGTTCAGAAACAGAACTAACTAATGGCAAAGAAAGTTGTTGCAGTAATTAAGTTGGCGATTACGGCGGGAAAAGCCAACCCAGCTCCTCCGATCGGCCCAGCTCTGGGTCAGCACGGCGTCAATATTATGATGTTTTGCAAGGAGTACAATGCTAGAACCGCAGACCAAGCGGGTCTGGTGGTTCCGGTAGAAATTTCGGTTTTTGAAGACCGCAGTTTTACGTTTATTCTCAAAACTCCGCCGGCTTCAGTTTTGATTCAAAAAGCCGCTGGCATTGCTAAAGGTTCGGGAGAACCTAATCGCAAGCAAGTAGGGACGATTACACAGGCTCAGTTACGAGAAATCGCTGAAACCAAAATGCCTGACCTCAATGCTAATGATGTTGAGGCTGCAATGAAAATTGTGGCAGGAACGGCTAAAAATATGGGCGTGGCGATCGCGGATTAAAGTCAGTTGTCAGTTGTCAGTTGACAGTTGGCAGTTGTCAGTAATTCAGGATTTTGAAGCTAAAATCTTCAAGCTCAAATCGCAAATCCTAAGTCGGTTCAGGGGGAGAAGCAAAGCTTCGCTAGTAACCGAAAACGGGTAGATTTTAAGATTGTCCGATAGGTTCAATCTAAAATCTAAAATCTAAAATCTAAAATCGACTGACCCCAGGAGATAACAATGGCAAAGAAAGTATCGCGAAGACTGCAAGAACTTCAAAAGAAAGTTGAAGACAGACCTTATCTACCGCTGGAAGCTCTGCAACTTTTGAAAGAAACAGCAACCGCTAAGTTTGGCGAAGCTGCTGAAGCTCACATCCGTTTGGGAATTGACCCGAAATATACTGACCAACAGTTGCGGACAACTGTATCGCTACCAAAAGGAACTGGTCAAGTAGTCAGAATTGCGGTGATTGCTAAGGGCGAAAAAGTTAAAGAAGCTCTAAATGCCGGCGCGGATATTGCTGGTTCTGAAGAGTTGATCGATGAAATTCAGAAGGGCATGATGGACTTCGACTGCCTGATTGCTACCCCAGATGTGATGCCGTTGGTGGCAAAATTGGGTCGGTTGTTGGGCCCGCGCGGTTTGATGCCTTCTCCGAAAGGTGGCACGGTGACGACTGACATTGCTCAGGCGATCAACGAGTTTAAAGGTGGTAAACTAGAATTCCGTGCCGATCGAACTGGCATCGTTCATGTTATGTTTGGCAAGGCAGCTTTCTCAGCGGAAGATTTGCTCGTCAACCTTCATGCTTTGCAAGAAACTGTTGACCGCAACCGTCCTTCTGGTGCTAAAGGTCGCTACTGGCGCAGTTTGTACGTATCCGCAACAATGGGCCCGTCGATCGAAGTCGATATCAGTGCTCTGCGCGATACCAAACTTGATGCTGCCTAGTACAGAATTAAGCAGAAGGCAGAAGGTAAAAGACAGCTTCGGCTGTCTGTGTAAATCTCTCACAAGACTTACGCCAGACCCTTGCTAATCTCTGCCTTCTGATGATAGCCTAATCAAAAATCAATAAGCTGAAGACCGCAGGTGCCGATCGCTTAATTTCCTGCCGAGGCTGAAGAAATAAAAACTCAAGACTCAAAGATTAGAAATTTTGTATTTTTAATTGTGACTTGTTAATTTTTAATTCTCTGCCCCGGCTATAAGGTCGGGGTTTTTGGTGGGCAGTTTTCGATCCTAAAAGGAGGTGAAATAAGTATGGGCAAAAGTTTAGCAGTAAAAAATGAGATTATTGCAGACCTCAAGCAAACCTTGAGCGAATCTCAACTGGTAATCGCGATCGACTACAGGGGCTTAAGTGTTGCTGAAATCACAGATTTGCGTCGGCGTTTGCGTCCGAAAGGCAGCAGTTGCCAAGTGGCAAAAAACACGCTGATGCGAATTGCTGTTGAAGGCAACGAAACCTGGCAGCCGATACAAGAATTGCTGACCGGTACGTCGGCGTTTCTGTTCGTGCAAGAAGATATTGGCGGCGCGATTAAAGCTTACCAAGAATTCCAAAAAGTCTCTAAGAAGACAGAACTTCGGGGCGGCGTAATGGAAGGACGGGTACTGAAAGAAGCTGATGTTAAAGCATTAGCCGAGCTGCCGTCGAAAGAACAACTCATGGCTCAAATTGCTGGCGCTCTCAACGGTGTCGCAACCAAGTTGGCTGTGGGTATCAATCAAGTTCCTACTTCGATCGCTCGCGGTCTTAAAGCTTATGCTGAAAAAGACGGCGATTCAGCAGAAGTAACAGCAGAAGCACAACCAGAAGCGCAACCAGAAGCGGAAGCAGAAAGCGCATCTGTGTAAGTCATTAGTAATTAGTCATTAGTCCTCAGTCATTAGTATTTAGCAATAGATAGAAAACTGGAGACAAAGAACTAATGATGAATGAGCAAATCTCAAATCCGAAATCCCAAACCTACAATTGAACTAGGAGTTTAACGAATGTCTACTGCAACTGATGAAATCTTGGAAAAACTTAAGTCTCTGACTTTGCTCGAAGCTTCTGAATTGGTCAAGCAAATTGAAGAAGCTTTCGGCGTCAGCGCTGCTGCTCCTGTAGGCGGCATGATGATGATGCCCGGTACAGGTGGTGGAGCCGCTGCTGAACCCGTAGAAGAGCAAACCGAGTTTACTGTCATGCTCGAAGAAGTTCCTGCTGACAAGAAAATCGCTATTCTGAAGGAAGTCCGCGCAATTACCGGTCTGGGCCTGAAGGAAGCCAAAGACTTGGTAGAAGCCGCACCGAAGGCAGTTAAGGAAGCTATTGCTAAGGAAGCTGCTGAAGAAATGAAGAAACAGCTTGAAGCTGTGGGCGCAAAGATTTCTATCAAGTAGTCAGAGAATGTAGTTGATATCTATTCCGGTGACACTGGAATGATGGTTGACTGTTGACTGTTAACTGTTAACTATTCCCTAAAATTAATCGCGCGATAGTTACATCTCTCGCGCGATTAATTATTTTTGGCGTAGGGAAACGGCATTGCCGTGTCCTCTTAGATTTTAGAGGTGGCTTCCATTTGCCGGACTACTGTTAAAGCAGAATAAGAAACACCAGCAGTTCCTTCTCCGGGATGGGTGGAGTCGCCTACTAACCACAAGTTTTTAATTGGTGTGCGATTGGCAAATCCAAAGGGACCGAAGGTTGGTATTCGCTGTCCGATGCCACCCACAACGCCTCTATCTCTCGCTGTGTAGCGGGCAAAGGTGCGGGGTGTGGCGGCTTCTTTGTGTACGATCGACTTTGGCGTCAAATTGAAATATTCGCTCAAACGGGCGATCGCCCCGACCGTATATTTTTGCTTTAATCCTTCATAATCAACCGAATTCCACCATATTCGAGTATCAGTAAATGACGAAGCGATAATTGTCGCCATTCCCTCCGGTGCTCGGCCATCGCCCGGATGGCTGACTGAAACAAATAATGAATTATTCTCCCCAATCTCGCCTTCGTAATCGTAGAGAAACTGAAGGTGCGGCGGACAATTTTCTGGAATTGCGCTTTCATGGACTCCCAAATATATGACAAATGCACCGGATGCGGGCGGCAATTTATCAACTCGATATTTGTAGCCTGCCATTTGATTTGGGAGTTGGTTGTTTGCCTCTAAATTCTCTGATTTAACAGATAAACTATCTGTTGAATTTTCGACAATCGGCTCGCTTGACATCAATTTTACTAGATTTTGCGCGGTCACGTTGGCAACAATGCGATCGGCGGTTTCTGTCCAAACTTCGCCTGTTTTTTGATTGCGAATCACTGTACCGGTGGCTTTGCCGTTGGCGGTGACAATACTTTCAACTGTATGCCGCAACAAAACTTTGCCGCCGTCTCGTGCGATCGCCTCTACAAGTCGATCGCTCAATACCTGCATACTTCCTTCTAAATGATACAATCCCTGTGGCTCTTGCGAAACTCCTAAAGCCGTCGCCGCGTAAAGTAGCGCCGTTTCTTCGGTATCAACTTGAGAATACAACTTTAACTGCAAATCCAGAAAAGTTTTCAAGCGCAAATTGTCGCCCAACCCGCAAAGCCGCAAAGCATCTCCCACTGTCATAAAAGTGAAAGGCAAAGTAATTAGAGTATCGGGGCGAACTGCTTGAATTAATTGCCAGAAATCCCATAAGTTTCTGGGTGGTAAAACTGGATCGCGCCCTTGAAAGTTCCAGCTAGCTTTGAACAAAGCAGACAATAATTGCCAAAAAGGTTCGCTTCCGGGAAACTGCCGCTGCCTTTCTTCCTGCCACTTTTGCGGATCACGCCACACGCTAATCGGTGCGGTTTCTCCCGGCAAAAACACCGCACAAGCGGGATCACAGGGTGTGGCTGCGGGAAGTTCTATATCTAATTCTGAGAAAATTCGGTGGTGAATGCCTCCGGGTTCCAATCCTGCAACCTGCGTGGCGCCGACATCGAAGGTAAAGCCTTTGCGTTTGAAGGTGGAAGCGCATCCGCCGGGGACGATCGCCTGGTCTAAGACTAGCACTTTGTATCCTCTGCGGGCTAGCAGGGCTGCTGCTGTCAGCCCACCGATGCCGCCTCCAATTACCGTGACGCGGCCCTTAGTGTCTGCTGGATTGGATTTGCTCTCAGGGGTGCGATCGCCTCTCATAATTTATTTATTGTAATATTTCTTAATAGTATGCTCATATTTTGCAATAAAAAGCTCTTGTAGCGACAGGTTGAAATCTATCGCTACAAGAGGAAGGAGTCTGAGTTGACAGGACATTTCAGAGGTAAGGTGCAGCCGGATCGCCCCAAGCAACCCGAGTTTTTGCCGTAGCCGATTGGAGAATCATGGACGCCGCCACTTGTTGAGATAAGCTTCGCCAATCCCAGCCACAGCCTGCATTTGAGCTAGCTGTTCCCGCAAAGCTTTGATGGTTCTTAGCTGTTCTTGAGACTGTTGCTGCAAAGCGTCGTAATTTCGCTGTATCGCTGCACTCTGGCTCAATTCATTTTCCAGATATTGCAACTTGGCCATTTTAACTTGGAAGTCGCCGATCACACTTGACTTTTCTGCTAACTCGTGCTGTAAAGATTCGTAACTCGACTTTGACACGGTTTCCTGGAATTGGCTTTCGAGATTTTGCTTTTCGGTGGCGAATTGCTGCTGCAAAGATTCCAGAGCACCGGATTTTTCGCCTAGCTGTTGCTGCAAAGATTCCAGCTCACTAGATTTTTCGGCTAGCTGTTGCTGAAACTCGTGTTCCCGGTGTTCTCTTTGGGCCAATTGCTGCTGCAAAGATTCCAGAGCACTGGATTTTTCGCCTAGCTGTTGCTGCAAAGATTCCAAAGCACTGGATTTTTCGCCTAGTTGTTGCTGAAACTCGTGTTCTCGGTGTTCTCTTTGGGCCAATTGCTGCTGCAAAGATTCCAGAGCACTGGATTTTTCGCCTAGCTGTTGCTGAAACTCGTGTTCCCGGTGTTCTTTTTCAGCGAATTGCTGCTGCAAAGATTCCAGAGCGCTGGATTTTTCGGCTAGCTGTTGCTGAAACTCGTGTTCCCGGTGTTCTTTTTCAGCGAATTGCTGCTGCAAAGAAGCGATCGAACTTTCGCGTTCATTCAACTGCTGCTGTAAACTTTCGTAACTTGACTTCGCTACTGTTTCAGCTAATTGGCTTTCGAGATTTTGCTTTTCGGTAGCGAATTGCTGCTGCAAAGAAGCGATCGAACTTTCGCGTTCACTCAACTGCTGCTGTAAACTTTCGTAACTTGACTTCGCTACTGTTTCGGCTAATTGGCTTTCGAGATTTTGCTTTTCGGTAGCGAATTGCTGCTGCAAAGAAGCGATCGAACTTTCACGTTCACTCAACTGCTGCTGTAAACTTTCGTAACTTGACTTCGCTACTGTTTCGGCTAATTGGCTTTCGAGATTTTG
>NZ_JAUBQQ010000009.1:36634-144106 GCF_036701335.1 Microcoleus sp. Pol12B5
GCTAATTGGCTTTCGAGATTTTGCTTTTCGGTAGCGAATTGGTGCTGTAAAGAAGCGATCGAACTTTCGCGTTCACTCAACTGCTGCTGTAAACTTTCGTAACTTTCTGGCAACGGATTTGGCTTTACACTCACCGAATCCGATAGAGTTTCTGCCGTTACAGCGTCATTAAATTCGCTTTCTTCGGCTGTTTCCCCTTGCAAGTGGGCTGCCTCTACCTCAGTTTCTTCACCTTTTTTCCAAGTGACAGTAACTTCCGTCTTGTCCTTAGAAATATCCAGAGCGCCTTGTGCCAAGCGTTCTAGGAGTTCCGACCTTGATATTCCGAGCTTGCGAGCGATCACGTTTAATCGATCGGCACTAGAAGAAGTCAGCGAAAGTCCGACTTTGACTTTACTTTCTGAATTGGAACTAACTACATTGCGATTTTTTTTGACCATTGGCATTTTCCTCATGCCAACCTACACTTATTAGTGTAGTGGCTGAAGCTTCTATTAAAATTAATTCTTGTTACTTACCAATTGTGCCAGCTTCTGTTCCCAATTGAACAAAAATCCGTGAATATACTCTTCGGTCCATTCCTCGGCGTAGAACCGCTTAAACATTCCCTGACCCGGGGTTTTTTCGGCACGATAGCGCAGATAGCACAGTTGAGCTTGTAAGCCCTTGTTTTAAAGCGAAGCTTCCAAAGTCGCACCTGCAACCCGATGATCTCGATCTTTTGCCAAATAGCTCACAGCAGCGCGAGCTTGAGGATTGTCAAATCTGCTCAGCGCGCGAGCAACTCGCAGCCGAATTCCCCAGTTATGCGAACTTACTAGAGATAATAGTTGCTGTAATGCCTGTTCTTGCTTCACAGTATTTGCCAGCAGACCAAATCCGTCAATTGCTGCTTCCTGAACTGGTAAATCTTCGCCGCTAAGAGCGATCGCACAAATTTCAAATACTGCATCAGGACACTGCATTTCATACAGCGCAGCCATGATACTGCGGCGGACGAGCCAATTGTCATCGCGGCGGAAAGCTTCCACCAAGTGAGAAATTGCCTCGGTTCCGAACCTTGACAAAGAGTTAGCAGCTTCGGCGCGCACGTTTGGATCGCGATCAAACTGCATCATTTTTAACAGCGCCGCAAAAGCTTCCCCTGTTTGAATCTGCCGCAATCCCATCGCCACGAACGATCGCACCATAAACTCGCGATCGTCCACTTTGCTCAGCAACATCGGCAGCGCCACCGCAGAATCGCAGTTTCTCAGAGCCGTTACCCCCCGCAGCCTCTCTTGAGAATCCGAACTTTGCAGCGCTGCTTGGATTTCGTTAATTTTCATAAGCCAATTATAAATTTTTGTTACGTTTCTTTACAATTTTAGCAATTATTCCCGGATTTTGGGCAGATTAAAAAAAACTTCACTGCTGAATAATAAATTTTGTGGGTATTTAAGCGAATTTTTGTATTACTAATGAAGGCAATCAGTACCCTATTTATTTGAGTATGCGGAGGCATCATTATTATCTCGCGCGTAAAATCCCAAATGATTGGAAATTGGACGTTCCTGCATGGGAATTTTATTCTGAATCGGAGCATTCAACAGTTTCGCTCCTGACGGCGATGCTACTGCAAAAGTTACCGACCCGCCGCCATCTAAATTCAGCACTGTCTCGGCTCCCAACTGCATCGAAATATCAGTTATTTCGCTCAATTTCAGCCCTTCACTGTAAAGCCTCTGCTTGCCGTCTGCCAGAATTAACCACAACTTGTCGCCTGTTTTGTCGATCGCCGCGACGGCACGGGGATAGGGTTTATCCTGTGTGCGTTCTTTCTGGCTTTGTGCTACGGGTTGGCCATTTTTTACCAGCAAAGTATCTCCGGCAACTGCATAGGCTGTTCCCGCAGGACAAGTACCGTTTTCGATTATTTGAGCGCGGTTTTTGGCATCAAAACAAAGGGCGGGAAAGCCTGAATGTGGTTGAGAATAAGCTTGGCTTTTGGCAATGGCGTGTCCGACATTATTTACTCGATCGCCACTGCGGGGATAGTAATCCCAAGGTGCTTCCTCGATGCAGGGATAAAAAAAATTGCCGTTGACGGCTAATTGCAATTTAAATTCTTTCAGGAATTCAGTAGCGGTGCGGGCATTGGTTTCTGTTAAATCGGGTGTTGGGTTTCCGGGAGTGACAAAAATTCCTATTCCCGGCGCTTTTAGGTCGATGCTAACAATGTGAATTAGGGTGGGACGCGGATTAGTCCGAAATTCCCTGCGGTAGGCTATTCCTTGAAAGAGCGATCGGGCTTCGTTTGTTTGTTGGGGGCGCAAAAAGTAGGGAATGTTGTAGAGTAGTATTGGTGCGAGCAATATTCCGAGACCGAGAATATGCCAAATTGGTTTGATCGTGGGTCGATAATTCATACCATTTTAGATTTGAGATCGGGGAGGGGAAAACTGACAGATTTATATATTTTCAAGCATCCTGTACTAATATGAAGTATTCGGGTTCCAATAATTTTAGCAATCAAATTTTACGAAATAGATCGTTCCAAGGACAAGTTCTTAGCGGTGCTGATTTCAGCGGTGCGGATGTTCGAGGCTGCAATTTTAGAAATGCTCAGTTAGCGGGTGCGAATTTTATCGGTGCGAAAATCGGGCTTTCTCGGCGACAGATAGCTGTTTTGAGTGCTGGGGCGATCGCGATTTGTTTGGTTGTGGGCGATGTTCTGACTCGACTGATTTTGGGAACTCAAGGACAACTACCGGGCTCTGGCAGTTGGCCTTTTGTTCTGTTGCTGTACGGGGTTTTGAGCGCTGCTGGCTTCGCTTCGGCGATCGCCAGCAAACAGCCAAAAACCTCAAAAGCGGGTAGATTGGCACGAACAATTTCTGCTATTCTATCAGGAGCTTTGCTGGGATTTTTCTATGCTGGGACTGCAACTAATAATAATTCCCAGGCTGCTCTTGCTGGAATGTCGATCGGCGGGGTGTTAATGTTTTTTGTGAATTCCCGGATTCGTAGCCAATTTTCACAGGTGGCGATCGCATCGGCTGGAAGTGTGGCGACTTACGCAGCAGCTTTTTTGTTCAGTGCAACGGCGAGCGCTTTTCTGAGCACTCACAAACTGTTTTGGGGTATGTGTTTCGTTTTGCTGTCGCTGCTGTATCTTTGGTTTGCGTTTGTGTCATTCTCGGCTATTGTTCGAGAGATTGGAAATGCTGAGGGTACTTCGTTCAGAGGGGCAAATCTCGCTGATGCTAAGTTCGATATAAATTACCTCAATCTAAAATCTAAAATTTAAAATCTAAAATTACCCCACTGATATTCAAACAGAAATTGATCCAGGCGAAAGCGACGCTTTGCTGCAAACGGTGAGGGAGCAAATGGTCCTCGCAACTTTCAATCTCAGCGACAGCAAACTGCTCAAAAAGATGGTCGAATGTATGGGAGATTCGCAGGGAATGGTGAGGCTGAGTTTAGCAGAAAGTCTCGGCTCAATTGGCAAACCTGCAACTTTTTTTTGCTGGAAGCTCTAGCACATCACCCCAACCCTGTCGTGCGTAGAGCCTCTGCTAAAACGCTGACTCTGATTTGCGAGGCGATCGCCCGAACCACGCTGCTAGAAGCTTTTTTACACGATGAGGATAAAGTCGGGGGAGGAAGAGTGGGATTAAAGACAAAGCCTGCGGTTTCCAACCGCGCCTACACACACAAAACCCACTTGGAGTGCGTTAAAGAATTTTTACTCGATCGGGCCTTGACGTTTTCCTCTCAAAATGAGAGTATAAGCATAGTATGCAAGCAAAACCAAACGAAAGTAAAACGAAAGTAAAACGAAAGTAAAACGAAAGTAAAACGAAAGTAAACGAAAAACAGAGAAAGCTATGCAGAAAAAAAGAATAAATCCCAGAAAAACCCATGCACCTAATTTCTATTCAGAACCTCCGTAAAGATGCTGCCCAGTATCCCGATGTCAAAAATAAAATTGATAGCTGGAACGAAACTGTAAAGAAAGCAGAATGGCAGAATTTGGAGGAGGTTCGCAAGATTTACCGGGATGCCGAAGCAGTAGGAAACTTCACAGTCTTTAATATCAAAGGCAACGAATATCGCCTGATTGTCGGCATCAACTACGAGGAGCAAACTATTTTCTACAAATATTTCCTAACCCACGCTGAATACGACAAAGACAAATGGAAAAATGATCCTTACTTTTGATGGAGCCACTTATAGCAACTTGCTTGCAGAAATCGCTCCTAGGGCGATCGAAACCGAAGAGGAATACGATCGCCTCCTGGCTGTGGCAGAACGGCTAACGTTCGCTAAAAACCTCACTCCAGAGGAGAAAGTTTTATACAAGTTGTTAGTCACGCTGATTGAAGTTTATGAGACGGAAAATTATCCGATCGAGAAATCGGAGCCTCATGAGATTTTGCAACACATCATGGAATCCAGCGGCACCCGTCAAGCGGACTTGGTAGGTATCATTGGATCGAGCGGCGTGGTGTCTGAGGTTGTGAATGGGAAAAGAGCGATTAGCAAGGCACAAGCTAAGGCACTCGGCGATTATTTTAAAATCTCACCTAGCTTGTTCATTTAATTTGGAAATTGGGCATTGCGAATAGGGCATGGGTTATTTGTGATTAGAAAAACTACTAACCAGTAACCACTAACTATTACCCATGCCCGATGGCCGATGCCCAGGTCAGAGGCATCTAACCCTAGAAAAGCGAGATCCCTTGAGTTTTCTAAAAGAATTCAAGGGATCTCGCTCTAATCAAAGTATTTATCTCATATCAGAGATTTTTGTTGCAAGCTGTTTTTTTTGCCTGAACAGCTTGTTTAACGGAGAGGGAGGGATTCGAACCCTCGTTAAGTTGCCCTAAACACACTTTCCAGGCGTGCGCCTTCAACCGCTCGGCCACCTCTCCAGGGCTAAATACATTCATTTAGCCACAGCTAAACTATCTTAGCAGAACAAATCTGATTTGGGAAGGGGTAACGACATAAATTTGCGGTTTAATATGGGTAGGGTGTGAAACGGGCAGGCTTGGGTTCTCCTCCCTGGGTCGCAAACCCATTCATTTCAAGGATCTTGCCGCGCCAACCCCAATCTAAAATCTAAAATCTAAAATCTAAAATTCCATGACTAACTCTTACACAATTAAAATTCATAACAGACAGACAGGCGATCGCCACACCGTGCGAGTACCCGAAGACCGCTATATCCTCCAAAGTGCCGAAAATCAAGGAGTAGAATTACCATTTTCCTGCCGCAACGGCGCTTGTACCGCCTGTGCGGTGCGCGTCAATTCGGGGGAACTGCACCAGCCAGAAGCAATGGGGCTGTCTGTGGAACTGCAAAAAGAAGGTTATGCCCTGTTGTGCGTCAGCTATCCCCGTTCCAACATCGAGGTAGAGACGCAAGACGAAGACGAAGTGTACGAACTGCAATTCGGTCGTTACTTCGGCAAAGGTAAAGTTAAAGCCGGTTTGCCGTTGGATGAAGAGTGAGGCAATTTGATAAATAATCAACTACCAATTATCCATGCTTTATCGGTTATTTGCGATCGCCCTTTGTCTGTTGTTAGCTAGCTGCCAAAAACCAGAAATGCCCCAAGGTACGATCGCCAAAGTAGAAAGGGCCATCAGCGGGCAAACAATCGAAGTTATCAGTACAGCCGACAAAATAGCCTTATTGGAACAAATCAGGCTGATTGGTATTGATGCACCGGATTTAAAACAGCAGCCTTGGGGAGAAGCAGCCAAACAAAGACTAGAACAGCTAACTAGGGGAAAACAGGTATTGTTAGAATCCGACATCGAACAGAAAGACCAGTTCGATCGCAAACTAGCCTACTTGTGGCAAGATAAAAATTTGCTTAACGAACAGCTAGTCAAAGAAGGTTATGCCCTGGCCTCGGTGCGATCGCCCAACACCAAATATCAGCAGCGACTCATCAACGCTCAAGAATGGGCGAGACTCATGGGTAAAGGCTTGTGGAATCCAAAACGAGCTTTGCGCCAAACTCCCGCAGAATTTCGCCAGCAAAATCGGAAATAGTCAGTAGTCATTAGTCATTAGTCAATGACTAAAAACTCCTCAGTCAGTAGTCAGTAGTCAGTAGTCATTAGTCAATGACTAAAAACTCCTCAGTTATAACTAACAACTAATGAGCAATGATTTCATTCTTCCCTCTTCCCTCTTCCCTCTTCCCTCTTCCCTCTTCCTTCCGCTATAACAACTAACAAATGACAGACAATCAACTGCAAAACTTCTTAGAAATAGCCACCGAAGCAGCCCTAGCCGCCGGTTCCGTCCTGAAATCTTTCTGCGGAAAATTAGAAAAAATTCAAGAAAAAGGCCGATCGGGCGATTTAGTCACAGAAGCCGATAAAGCCTCAGAAGCCGTCATTTTAGAAATTCTGGGCCGCCACGTACCCGACCACGCCATCCTCGCCGAAGAATCCGGCAAATTAGGAGATGCCAGCAGCAAATACCTGTGGGCGATCGACCCTTTGGACGGCACAACCAATTATGCTCACCAATATCCTTTTTGGGCCGTGTCGATCGGACTTTTAATCGACGGCATACCACAAATTGGAGTAATTTACGACCCCTTTCATAATGAATTGTTTCGGGCAGGCAAAGGATTGGGAGCAACCTGCAACCGTTTGCCGATCGAAGTTTCCCAAATCTCAGAATTGAGAACCAGCTTGCTAGTCACTGGCTTTGCATACGATCGGCGGGAAACAGCAGACAATAATTATGCCGAATTCTGTCACCTCACCCACCTCACCCAAGGCGTGCGGCGCAGCGGTTCCGCATCCCTAGACCTCGCACACCTGGCGATGGGGCGATCGGACGGATACTGGGAACGGGGACTCGCCCCTTGGGACGTAGCAGCAGGTGTACTCATCGTCTCCGAAGCCGGAGGTCAAGTGACAGCTTATGACGGCAGTGCCTTTGAGATGAACTCGGGTCGGGTTTTGGCCACAAACAGCAAAATACACGCCGAACTCAGCAGCGCACTGCTAGCAGTTCCTCCCTTATCTTCTTGGAAGTAGCGCCCCCCAGCAATAGATCGGGGGTAGTACGGGGGTCAGAACCCCTTGACTCAAGCTACATTAAAGAATAGTGAAAAGCCAGGAAAGGAAGAGTAAAAGTTATGTCTTTTGAAATGACAAAAGGGCTGTTCAAGTATGACTTTACAGATCAGCACGCAATTTTGGGAATTCCCTTAGACGCCGAGTTTAACGACATCCGCAAGCGCTACATGAAAATCGCCCGCCGGTTGCATTCGGATACTTGCTCTTTTGAAAGCCAAGCTGATAAAGATTGGGCTAACCAATTTTTGTCAAAAGTAGTCAATCCGGCTTACAATAAATTCTCTAAGGAAAGCGATCGCAAAGAATACAGCCTGCTATTAGCAGCCATCGCCAAGCGCGTCGTTAAAGAACAGGCGAAAATGCAAATCGAAAGCGAAGCAGCCAAACAGTTAGCTACCGCTAAAGATTGGGAAGAAGCTTACAAAACAGCAGTTAGCAAACTCGCTCTCAAGCAGTACGAATCAGTTAAGGAAACGCAAGAGGCGATCGATCAAATTAGCGAACTTAACATGGTTTACCTGCTGCGAAAAGAGCGCATTGGCATTGCAACCCCGCCACCACCCCCAACCCCAATTCCCCCAACCCCAGTTCCAACCCCAACCCCAACTCCACCTCCACCTCCGCGCCCCAACCCGCAGACCGAAGCCTATTGCCGCCGAGCTCAAGGATTTATGGACAGCAAAAATTACGCTAAAGCAAGTTTGGAGTTGAGGGAAGTCCTGAAGGGTGATTCAAAACACAGCAAGGCTCACGCTATGTTAGCAATGTGTTACCTTGAACAAAATCAAGCCACAATGGCAAAACTTGAGATGAACAAAGCTTTGGCATCAAATCCTGAAGAACCGACGGCTTTGGAGGTTAAGAAAAAGCTGGAACAAGCTTCCGCAAAAGCCAAAAAAAGTGACGATAAACCAGGATTTTTTGCAAGTTTGTTTGGCGGCAAGAAGAAGTGAGAAGTTGTGAATTGTGAGTCAGGAATATTTAGAAATTGGTAAACTGCTCAGCAGTGAAGTGATCTCGCTCAAAAGCATCAAGAGCTGGTGAGATCACCTCGGAACCCAATCGGAATTGTACCGTCAGTGCGATCGTCCCGCGATCGCGGCTGCTCCAGAAAGAGCGGGACGCTTGCACTGACGGGGAAAATGATTATTCCCATGCAAACCAAAACGCTATCACGCCTTAATTTGTTAAAGTCGAAGGTTAAGCTTGCCTGATTCGACTTTAACAGCCTCTCCTAAAGCTAAGCTTCTAAGCCCAATCTAAAATCTAAAATCTAAAATCTAAAATTGATATGACACATTAATTTGTTAAAGTCGAATGTTAAGCTTGCCTGGTTCGACTTTAACACCGTCCCCTAAAGCTAAGCTTCTAAGCCCAATCTAAAATCTAAAGTCTAAAATCTAAAATTGATATGGTTCACCAACCCCCATCGGGTGCAAGAGATTTATTGCCCCTTGACGTTGCTCAAAAAATTTCGATCGAACGGCGCTTGCAGCAGGTTTTTCACCGCTGGGGCTATCACCGGATTATTACCTCTACTCTAGAAAGGCTGGAGACTTTGATGGCTGGGGGCGCGATCGACCGATCGACCTTAATTCAATTGCAAGACGCCGAGGATGGAGAACTTGGTTTGCGGCCGGAATTGACAGCATCCATCGCGCGCGCGGCTGCAATGCGGATGGCCGGGACTCGCTGGCAGCCTCAGCGCCTCTACTACAACGCTAACGTGTTCCGCAAAGGCCCAGATACTGGCTCAGGCGGGCAACAGGAGTTCTATCAAGCTGGCGTAGAGCTCCTCGGCGCGGGGGGGGCGGTTGCGGATGCGGAAGTGCTGCTGCTGCTGTCTGAGTGCTTGCAGAGCTTGGAAATTGATGAGTGGCATTTGGTTTTGGGAGAAGCGGGCTTGACTGCAACATTGCTAGAACCGTTTCCGCCAAACGTGCGCCAAAAAGTTCGGGGGGCGATCGCCAATCTGGACCGAATTGCCTTGGAAACTTTGCCGCTGTCAACCGAATTGCGAGAAAGAGCTCTGCTGTTATTTGACTTGCGCGGCCGCCCAGAAGAAGTGTTGCCAATTGTTGCCAAGCTGGATTTAGATTTGCCGCAGCAAGCCGCGTTAGATAATCTCAAATCTGCGATCGAATTGCTGCACCAATGCCAGTCAAAAATTCCCAATCTCAAATCCCACATTCACCTCGATTTGAGTTTAATTCAAACATTTGACTATTACACTGGAATTGTGTTTGAAGTTGTCAGCAGCAGTAAGACAGGACAGCGAGTTCTAGGACAAGGGGGACGTTACGACCAACTGTTGGGACTGTTTGATCCGCAAGGGCAAAATTCCCCCGGCATCGGGTTTTGTCTGAATATTGAAGAATTGCACCAAGTGTTGCTGACAGAGGGGCAATTGCCCAGCCAGACGCCTGCTAGCGACTGGTTGGTTGTGGCTCAAACTCCTGAAGCTAGTGCCGCCGCGTTTGCTTACGCTCGCAAACTCCGAGACTCTACTCACCTAGTTCGGGTGGAAATAGATTTGGAGAGTCGGGAGACAGCAGAGTCGGCACGGGAATACGCGCGCGATCGACGAATTGCTCAAATTGCTTGGGTAAATGCCGAAGGATTGCCAACTATTGAAACGGTAAATTAGGCTAATTGGTAATTGGTAATTAGTAGTTGGTAATTGGTTAAAAATCACCCGATATGATATTATGTATCCTGCTGATTCAGAGAAGGTTTTGCCAATTACTAATTGCTAATTCCCTATCTACCTAAAATGTTTTGAGAGAACACTATGGCACACACTATTGTTACGAATATTTGCGAGGGAATTGCTGATTGCGTTGGCGCTTGTCCGGTTGCTTGCATTCATCCCGGCCCCGGCAAAAATGTCAAGGGTACTGATTGGTTTTGGATTGATTTTGATACCTGTATTGACTGCGGTATTTGTTTGCAGGTGTGTCCTGTCGAAGGGGCGATCGTTCCAGATGAGCGGCCTGAGTTGCAGCAAACTCCCTCTTAATTGCAACTTGATTGCAATTGAGGGCTAGATAGGTACATAAACTAAGGGGTAAGGTGCGCGACCCGGCGCACCCTACAGTAACTTTTTTATGAACCGCAGAGGGCGCAGAGGACACAGAGAAGAGAAGTGAGAAATAGTGAAAAAATCTAACGTTTAGATATCTAAGTGCAGGTAATTAATGAGGTTATTTTTGTAAGTTCTTTCTCTTCCCTTCTCTTGTCTTCCTACCCTCCGGGAACGCCTTCGCCGAACGTGTCCTTCGCGTCTTCGCGGTTCGTTTAAAAAAAAGCCCGATCGCACTTTACAAAAAAATCTACACTAAAATCCTATGCAGCCGATCGCACTTTCCGACTCTCACATTTTATCCATCCGCACCCACGCCGAAAGCGCTTATCCTGAAGAATGCTGCGGTTTGTTGCTCGGTCGAGTTACTGGCGATGTTAAAAATATAGTAGAAGTTTGGCCGACTGAGAATGCTTGGAGTGCTGAGGCCCAGGAGAATTGGCCTGACCAAAAAGAATTGACAGAAAGACGCAGATATGCTATAAAGCCCGAAGATATGTTGCGGGCGATGAAACACGGGCGCGATCGCACTCTGGATATTATCGGTATATATCATTCCCATACGGATTGTCCCGCAGTGCCCTCAGAGTGCGATCGGACATTGGCCTGGGCCGAATACTCTTATATCATTGTGTCCGTCCGACAAGGCTGTTCAGAAGACCTCCGCAGTTGGAGTCTTGACGGAGAGGGGAACTTTCAAGCAGAGGAAATTCTCGCACAGGAACCGACTCAGATTAAGAAATAATTAGTAAAAATAACAAACAGGTAAAAATGCGAAAGATTCAGATAGGATGTAATTCAAAATCTGCGCTACACACAATATCATGCTAAATCCTAATCTGGAGGAGATCCAGCTCAACAAACAAGAATACGAACGCTACTCTCGCCACCTGATCCTGCCAGAAGTTGGATTGGATGGGCAGAAGCGTCTCAAAGCTGCCAGCGTGCTCTGCATCGGTACGGGAGGCCTCGGTTCGCCGCTGCTGCTGTATTTAGCAGCCGCCGGTGTTGGCCGCATTGGGATTGTAGACTTTGATGTTGTAGACCATTCTAATTTGCAGCGGCAAGTAATTCATGGCACTTCTTGGGTTGGGAAACCGAAGATTGAGTCGGCTAAAAATCGGATTTTAGAAATTAATCCTTTTTGCCAAGTTGATTTGTACGAGACTCGCGTTAGTTCGGAAAATGCGATCGACATTGCCACTCCTTACGATATCATTATCGACGGCACGGACAACTTCCCGACTCGCTATTTGATGAACGACGTTTGCGTGCTTTTAAACAAGCCCAACGTCTACGGTTCCATCTTCCGATTTGAAGGGCAAGCAACAGTTTTTAACTACGAAGGCGGCCCGAATTATCGCGATTTGTACCCGGAGCCCCCGCCTCCTGGCATGGTTCCTTCTTGTGCCGAAGGCGGCGTTTTAGGCGTTTTGTGCGGAGTTGTCGGTTCTATCCAGGCAACGGAAGCTATCAAAATTATCTTGGGTCAAGGCACTACTTTGAGCGGCAGACTGTTGCTTTACAATGCCTTAGATATGACGTTCCGACAATTGAAACTGCGGCCTAATCCAGTGCGTCCGGTAATTGAAAAGTTAATCGATTACGAACAATTCTGCGGCATTCCTCAAGCTAAAGCGCAGGAAGCAAGCCAGCAAACGCAAATTCCTGAGATGACTGTCACGCAACTTAAGGAGTTAATCGACAGCGGTGCGAAGGATTTTGTATTGTTGGATGTTCGCAATCCCAACGAGTATCAAATTTGTCAAATTCCTGGGTCAGTTTTGGTTCCTTTGCCGGATATCGAACAGGGCGCAGGTGTCGCTAAGGTCAAGGAATTGTTGAACGGCCACCGCTTGATTGCACACTGCAAAATGGGCGGGCGTTCTGCCAAGGCTTTGGGGATTTTGAAGGAAGCTGGAATTGAGGGAATTAATGTTAAGGGCGGAATTACTGCTTGGAGTGAAGAAGTAGACCCGTCTGTACCTCAATATTAAAGCTAATCTTTTTCTCGGGTGGGCGATTTGCCCGCCCGGAACCGACATGATTAGACTTCTTGCACTCATTCGCAAACAATCTCAAAATTATCTGCGTTAATCTATGTTTATCTGCCTTAAATCTGAGGTTTCCGTATTAATCAAGGATTTATGCAATTCCAATCTATTGCGGCGGCAACTGCTTATTTTTACCGAGTAGATTCTTGAACTTACCCAATAGATTCTTGGAATTGGCACTCAGCATAACCACACCCCAAACCACAACCCCCGCACCGATACTAATCAACAATACCAACGCAAAAGAATTAATTCCCACCTTCAAGAAAGGCAAAGCAACCATTTGATTCGGCGGGTCTTGTTTAATTAAATAAGGAGCACTTCCAGTCACTACCCCGGCTACTCCCAAACCAAAGCCCACAGCTTGAATCGTTACCTCTAGTTTGGCATCCCGATAAGCTTCTTCGATCGCCACAATAGATCTAATTGCCTCGGTTGCTTGGTCTAGCAAGCCGGAACCGTGTTTGAAATAGCCTAAATCTGCTTGAATCTGCCTTTGAAACTGCGGGCAAGTTTCTTTACTGAATGTTTCGAGGAAACTTAAATCGGCATCACTATCATTGTACTTTTTAGCTGCTTTGATGTCAAGACTTATTTGATTTAATTTATCCTGGTAATTTTGGGCGTTAATGGCGATCGTATTTTGGCGAAACTCCAAATCAATCAGCATTCGGGCATACTTCACAGCCCGAGGTGGCATCTCAATCATCTGAGTTTCCAGATATTTTAATTCTTCCTCCTTTAAACCCGCACCTTTCGATTGCCTTTGCTGAGCTTTATCTCGCTGCAAATACTTAAAAGTATTGTCAATATCCAGTTCGATTTTTTCATATTCCTCGCGAATTTCGCGGTAATAGGCGCGACTTTCCCAAAAAGCAAGAAGAATTTTATTTCTGTACAAAAACAGCTCCATAAAATCGCTGTACCTGGCTGCATCCCAGATTTCATCTGTTGCCGGACTGTTTAAAAACCAGATCAGAATGTGGCAGTAGGAAGCCTGCTGATTCGGATTGCCATATTCCAAAATTGGACTGCCGAACAACTCGCCTTGACGGTAAAAAGCGGGCAAATTTTGACCGGAAATAAACTTTTCCAGACACTGTTGAGCCAAGCTTTTGAGAAAATGCTCATCTTGCCCCATTTCTTGGTTTTGTTCCGCACTCAGCCAAGCTGTAAGCAGCAGAGTTTGACCAAAATAACTGTTAACAGAATTCGGCAGCAAGCAGTTACTTGGATTCAACTCCTGAAAAATGCTAACATCGACATTAGATGTTTTAATACCATCAATTTCTTCGGGAATGCTAATGTTAAATCCCAAAGTATAACTGTCATCAATCCGCTGCGGTTGAGCAAATCCTTGGAGAAAAATCGGCTGGCTGTGATGCTCAATATTCTTCTCGAAAGGCAGAAAAGCCAGGTCATTTACAGAGTTTTCAACAATCAGGTTGACGCGCCATCCCGGAGGTGCTGTTTTCGCGCTGTATAAATTGCTAGAATTTAATTCCGCATCGACTTTGAGATTATTTTTCAATATCTCGTTGCACTTTTGCCACAAATGTTCGGGATTGACAGGGGAATTTGAGCTTGAAGTTAGGGCGGGCTGTTGAGAATTGACAGGGGAATTTGAGTCAAAACCTAGGGCATCCCAGAGGTGAAAGGCAAATAAATGAACGTTGGGAGCAGAGATTTTGCTATTTTGGTTCATTATCCGTATCCGAACTATTTTCTTGGTTGGGATTTTGTTGTTGATTGTACGCAGTTAGAATGCTGTCGCGCAGAATTTTAGTGATATTAGTTGTTGACCGCCCTGTCGTTAAAGTCGGTTTCGTGGGACGGATATCTTTCCGTGCATCACTTACATTATCAACAAAGTTTTGTTCCTCAATAGCATCTCTCAAAGTCGTTCCCAGTTCGTGTTTGCCACACCACTTGCTGATAGTCATGGCAATCGGGAATAATTCATCATCGGCCGATTCAGCTATTTGTGTTTCTAATTCAGGTAAATCACGCCATGCAGAGATAAAGATACTCGGTTTTTCGTTCAGCCAGTTCAGGAAAGTATTGATAATTTGTTCAGGTTCCATAGGACAGTTCCCCTTTGATAAAAATTTAGGTTTCGTAACTCATCTCACAGATTTTGCAATTACTTCTGGCTTGTTGTTTTTCTGGCGATCGCACTCGCTTTCACATTATACCAAATCTGTTTTCAATCGCCATGCTTTCTCTTAGCCCGCTAGGAGTAGACTTCGTTTGTGTAGTAACGATTTCAAGATGCGATTCCTCTTAATATCCAGTAGCACAGAAGGCAGCCCAATATTGTGGGTCGGAAAATAGTGATTCATCTGGTGTGAAAGACGTTAACCACAATTCGACTTTTTGACTCAATTTTTTATCTAAACCTAACGATTGCATCCAAACACGAAAATCTTTTTCCGTGACTGCGCGCATCCAGTTTTGCGCCGCATTCAAAGCGAGGGCTACTGAATCTGCCTCCGGCAATTCCTGATAAAATTTAATCATCAAAATTGCGGTGGCAAAATCATTGACAGCCCACAGACTGCTGACAACATTCATGCTACCTGCATACAAAAAACCGCTGGGTAAACCAATGTATTCATCCGTGATTGCGGTTGAGGTGGTTAACCCGGTTTCGCAGGCGGAAAGTGTGACGAGACTGCACTGCGGTAACTGCAATTCGGCAAAGATTTCTCGCAGGGTGAGGCATTTTTCTGGGATGGCTTTTCTGCCGCTGCGTAGGGTGACATAGCGCTGTTTTTCAGCGGGCTGATTTGACTCTGGGGGCGGGGGTGAGGTTTGCGGTTCCAGGGAATCGGCTAAGACTAGGGATGACAGCAGCGGATTGTCAAAGTTGAATACGCCGTGACAGGAAAAGTGCAGGTAGTTGGCGTTTGAGAGGTTTTCTCGGTTTTCGTTGAGGGCGGTTTTTGTGGCTTGTTTTTTGAGTAAAATTTGATGCGGATTGAATCTGGTTTTGATGGTTTCTACTTCCATATCCGCGTTGAATAAGTCTTCGGTGGGATTCTGGAGGGCGAATAGTTGTTGCTGATTTGGTGGGGGGGAGTTTCTGGTGGTGATGCGATTTTTTACGAGTTCCAGCAGTTGCAAGCTGGGGGCGTATTTCACGCCTGCGGGGAAGCCGTCGAGGAGGTAGCCGCGAAAGTTGGTTTTTTCTTGAAATCGGGTTTCTGAGGTGAATTGTAGGGCGTGGAGGGGGAATAGGTGCAGGTAGCGGTGGGGTACTAGGATTAGTTGTTTGCAGTTGGGGGGGATGTGGGCGATTATCTCGTTTAGTCGCAGGATTTCTGAGAGTTTTTCGAGTTTTTGGGATAGGGTTTTTTGCCAGGTTGGGTTGGTGTTTTTGTTGCGGTATTCGTCGAGATAGTTGTTTTTCCAGGTTTCTAATTCGGCTATTTCGGTTGTGGTATATGTGAGTGGTTTTATGCTGTCGCGGGTGATGATGAAGGCTGATCCGCCCCAGCTATCGTCGGAGTTGGAGTTATTGCCGATGTACCATTCTATGATTGCTGTTTCGGTGTCTAAGGTTTGTTGGAATTTGGTTATGTCTATGGGTTCGACTTTTTGAGTTAGGGTGAATTCTGGTTCTCGCTGTTTTATCTGTTCTAGCAGTTGGGCTAGTTGCTGTAAGGTTGTTTCTAGTTTGTCTTTTTCTTGTTGGAAAGATTCGGGGCTGAGGCTGCGGGTTTGGGTTGTGCGTTGTGAGGGAGAGTCTTCGGGAACCCCCCCCGGCCCCCCCTTGGTAAGGGGGGGAGAAAGAGGGGGAGGAGATGGGGTTTCTGTTTCTAGGAGTTGTTGGGAGGCGGCGATTTGGCGGCGCAGGTTTTGGAGTTGCTGTTTCTCGGTTTCGGTGGCTGTTTTGGGGTAGATTTCGCTGTTGGTGAAGAGTTCGACTAGGTAGCGGGATTTGCTGCGTTCGATTGTTTGCAGGGCTTTGTCATATTGTTGGTGATTGATGCAGGATTGCATCATTTTTTCGTAGACATCGAGATTTTCTTCGATGATTTCTCGTTTGCGGTTGTCGGAGGTTATCCACTCGCGGCTTTGTTCGACTGCTTCGATGGCTTTTTCGTAGCCGAAGATGGCTGTTTCCCACAAACTTTCTGCAAATCCTAAATTGCCTAGATTTCTGCCTGTTCTCAGACAATCAATTGGCCAAGCGGTGGGAGTGTAAACTTCTAAAGCTGCTTGAAAAAGTTGGATCGCCCTTTCGATATTCTCACCCCGTTCTCCTTTGATTCTGTTACGGTAAGCAATTGCCAAATTATTGTGAGTCGTCGCCCAATCTTGTGGAAAAGCATCGCGGGTGTAAACTTCTAAAGCTGCTTGAAAAAGTTGGATCGCCCTTTCGATACTCTCACCCCGTTCTCCTTTGATTCTGTCACTGTAAGCAGCAGCCAAATTATTTTGAGTCATCGCCCAATCTTGGGGGAAAGCATCGCGGGTACGAACTTGTAAAGCTGCTTCATAAAATGCGATCGCCCTTTCGATATTCTCACCCCGTTCTCCCTTTATTCTGTCTAAGTAAGCAGTTGCCAAATTATTGTGAGTCGTCGCCCAATTTTGGGGAAATGCTGCGCGGGTGTAAACTTCTAAAGCCAAATCATAACAGGCGATCGCCCTTTCGATATTCTCACCCCGTTCTCCTTTGATTCTGTCACTGTAAGCATTTGCCAAATTATTTTGAGTCATCGCCCATTGTTGGGGAAAAGCATCGCGGGTGCGAACTTGTAAAGCTGCTTCACAAAATGCGATCGCCCTTTCGATATTCTCACCCTGTTCTCCCTTGATTCTGTTACGGTAAGCATTTGCCAAATTATTTTGAGTCATCGCCCATTGTTGGGGAAAAGCATCGCGGGTGCGAACTTGTAAAGCTGCTTCAAAAAATGCGATCGCCCTTTCGATATTCTCACCCCGTTCTCCTTTGATTCTGTCATTGTAAGCAATTGCCAAATTATTTTGAGTCATCGCCCAATCTTGGGGAAAAGCATCGCGGGTGCGAACTTGTAAAGCTGCTTCAAAAAATGCGATCGCCCTTTCGATATTCTCACCCCGTTCTCCTTTGATTCTGTCACTGTAAGCACCTCCCAGACTATTTTGAAAGATTGCCCAGTTTTCTGAGTAAGCTTCGCGAGTAAAAATAGTTAATCCTATATCCAAACAAGCAATCGCAATCTCTATGTTGCTTGCCCGACTGCCTTGCGGAAGATTTGAAAAATCAATATGTAAATTGTATAAAATATTAGCAAGATTGTATGCTTGGTCTGCATCCAAGTTTTCCAGAATTTGAGTTGCCAACTCTCGCAAATATTGGGCAAAATCATCGTCTAATAATTCTAGATTGGCTTGCAGGATGGCGGTTTGTTCGTCCCTGGGACAGGTGAGGAGAGATTCAATCAGGGTGAGATAGGCTTGGCGGCGTGGTTGGTTCATTTTTGACTACCCATGTTTGTTTAATTTTACATTTTTGCGGTGGGAAATCAAGGGAGTTTTCAACCCCAGATGTTGGCGGATGGACGGGGATGAACGCAGATGTAAGGGCCAATATATGCGGTAGCAGCCTGCGAAGATTCAGGCAAACGGAAGCGATCGAACTGACGATTAGGCCCCGATCCCCCCTAGCCCCCCTTAAAGAAGGGGGGGACAAGATTCCGATCAAAGTCCCCCTTGTTAAGGGGGATTTAGGGCGATCGAGACTCGGCGATAAAGGAGAGATACAAAGAGTTTTTATTTCCTACAGAAAACCCAGACTAACCCAACCCTTCAACTAACAGATTGCGAGCACTTTCCAACGCTTCCTGCAACTTACTTGCATCGCGTCCCCCAGCTTGCGCCAAATTCGGCCGCCCGCCGCCTTTTCCGCCGCAAATTTGAGCAATTCCCCCGATAAACTTGCCAGCTTGCAATCCTTTCTTATTGACTTCAGGACTAAAAGCTGCCACCAAACTTACCTTGTCCGGTTCAGGAATTGATGCCAAAACAACCGCAGCATTTCCTAACTTTTGCTGCAATCTTTCCGCCGCAGTTTTCAGGGCTTCCGTATCCACATCACCCAATTGAGCTACAATGATTTTGAATTCGCCGATCGCCTCCGCCGCACTCAGCAACTGGTCAGATTTCGCGATCGCCAATTCCGACTTCACAGCAGCCAAATGTTTCTGAGTATCCTTCAACTCATTCTGCAAATTAGTAATCCGGTTCGGCAATTCTTCAGGCTTCGCCTTAAATCGATCGCCCAAATCGCGCACCACCTTATCGCGCACATTCAAATAATCCAAAACAGCTTGACCGGAAACCGCTTCAATCCTGCGAGTTCCCGCTGCTACCCCCGCTTCGGAAACAATCTTAAACAGCCCGATTTCTGCGGTATTGCTGACGTGAGTCCCGCCGCACAATTCCATCGAAACGCCGGGAAAATCGATAACCCGCACCACGTCGCCGTACTTCTCGCCAAACATCGCAGTTGCGCCTTTTTCTCTCGCAAGGGCGATCGGCATTTCTGCAACCTCAGCAGCGTGCGCCTCAGCAATCCAACTATTAACTAAATCCTCAATTTTCTGCAACTCTTCTGCTGTGACAGCGCGCGGAGAATTGAAATCAAACCGCAATCTCTCAGAGGATACCAGCGAACCAGCTTGCGAAATCGAATCGTCCACAATTTTCCGCAAAGCTGATTGTAATAAGTGAGTTGCTGTGTGGTTAGCCTGAATTCGGCGGCGACCGCTATTGTCAATTTTCGCCGTAATACTATCGCCAACTCTCAGCGTTCCCCGTTCCACAAAGCCGAAATGCACGAAGAAATCCGATTCCTTCTTCACATCATCAACTCTTACTAACAAACCCTCTGCATTCTCTCCCTGAATGCTGCCATTCAAATAACCTTTATCCCCAATTTGTCCGCCGGATTCAGCATAAAACGGCGTTTGGTTCAAAACAACTTGTACCTCGGTACCGGCGGCTGCTTCCTCGACAGATTTGCCGTCAACCAAGATAACTTCCACCTCAGCTAAACTCGACAATTCAGCATAACCAACAAACTCAGTTCCCTGGATTGTTTCAGCCAACTTATCCAAAGAACCCTGCACGGTCAAATCGATTGTTTGGCGAGCATCTTTAGCGCGAATTTGCTGTTCCTTCATCGCGGCTTCAAAGCCGTCCAAATCCACAGAAATTCCCTGTTCCTCAGCAATTTCTTGAGTCAGTTCTAAGGGGAAACCGTAGGTATCGTAAAGAGTGAAAGCATCTTGACCGCTGATTTGTTGGTGGGTTTGCTGTTTTGTGCGATCGACAATTTCCTCCAGCAGCTTCTCTCCGCGTTCCAAAGTCTTGAGAAACTGCGCCTCTTCCCTTGCCAATTCCGCCTTAATTTGAGCTTCCCGCCGCCGCACGTTCGGATAAGCTGCTTCCGAAAGGGCGATCGCACTTTCAGCCACCCGCACCGTAAATTCGCCCTGAATTCCAATCAGTCGCCCGTGGCGCACCACCCGGCGAATCAACCGACGCAAAATGTAACCCCGACCAACATTCGACGCGCGAATTTCGTCCGCAATCATGTGCACCACAGCCCGAATGTGATCGCCAATTACTTTCAGCGAAACCTTGACTTTTTCATTGCTATTGTGGTAATCAATCCCGGCAATTTCCGCCGCCGATTGAATGATCGGAAAAATCAAATCTGTTTCGTAATTATTGGGGACTTTCTGGAGGATTTGCGCCATCCGTTCCAGTCCCATTCCAGTATCAATATTTTGATTTTGCAGCGGTGTTAAATTGCCCTCTGCATCTTTATTGTACTGCATGAAAACCAGGTTGTAGAATTCAATAAACCTGCTATCATCTTCGAGGTCAATATTGTCACCTCTTTCTGGGTGGAAATCATAGTAAATCTCCGAACACGGGCCGCAGGGGCCTGTCGGGCCGGATTGCCAGAAATTGTCATCTTCTCCCATGCGCTGAATGCGATCGCCCGGAATGCCAATTTCATCGCGCCAAATCGCAAAAGCTTCGTCATCTTCTCGGAAAACGCTAACAACCAAATTGGACGCTGGTAAACCGAAAACTTCCGTGGAAAGTTCCCACGCCCAGGCGATCGCCTGTTTCTTGAAATAATCTCCGAAACTGAAATTACCCAACATTTCAAAAAACGTGTGGTGGCGGGCGGTGCGGCCGACGTTTTCGATGTCGTTGGTGCGGATGCACTTTTGAGAAGTCGTGGCGCGCGGTGATTCGGCGGTACGCTGTCCGAGAAATATCGGCTTGAATTGTAGCATTCCGGCGATCGTCAGCAACACCGTCGGATCTTCGGGTACCAAAGAAGCACTCGGCAACATCTTATGTCCCCGCTGGGCATAAAAGTCGAGGAATGTTTGGCGGATTTGGCTACCACTGAGAAACTTAGGAGAAATAGGCATGACAAGAAGTGTTAAGTATGTAAAGATGTAGCAATAATAGAACTTACATCTATGTGGATATTTATATCATTATACTTAGTAATGTAAAGACCTATCAAGTTTTGCAAATTGTGCTTTACTGCTCGGAAAGCTCATGCTAACTTAATAATAGACACCGGGACAGAAAGAGAAAGGAGGTCGCTATATTTAGAAAGAAAATTCGAGGATATAGGCATGGTGTCTCCGGTCTAGATTCCGAGGCGCAGCAGAAATTAACCGAACACAACTTGAAATAGTGGCGAACTGCCGATCGAGCAGTCAAGCCAAACCGCAGTCGAGTCAGACGTAGTTGTAGTTGGGGATTAACAGTAAAGCTGCAAAAGTTGTAAACCCTAGTAAGTCACAGTTCTCAACCGGAAACACATCTCGTTTGTTAGAAAAAACAAAGTTCTCATATTATTGGGTCTGATCGCTGTCGATCGGGCCCTATGAATTTTTATAGGGCGATCGCAGGAGAAGAGGCTTCGAGGGGGAGAGATGGGCCGAGTTCGGCTGTATAAATGGTTTCTGGTCAAACGCAACATCCCTGGGAGCCGATCGGCGAGCGATCTGTGCAGCTTTTGAGTTATATATTATATATAATGGGACGTGGAGCAAGCCCGCCCGCTTTTGGCAGGGACTCAAGCGCTGTGGTATGAGGCACTGTCAAGATGCGATATCATTGAGGATGTCAGTACAAGACATTAAAACCTACCCCGCTGTGCTGTATAGCAGCAAAATCTACGCTTCTAGGAGCTTGCTGCAAGCCAAGGATAGCCAACCGCCATTTTTGGTGACAAGACCAGGCTCAAAAATTTGAATCTCAGGATATTTAGAGTCAAGACTCTAAAAAATCCCATCCCCGACGCAGGGGTGAGAGTTCAAAAAATCAAAGCCCCCCCACTCAAAAAAGCTAGTGCCACCAACAACGGTAGTAAATCACTAGCACAGTTCTTAAACTCACAATTTCCGGAGATTCCAGGTATTATGGCCGAAATAACTAAAGAAGAAATGCGCGAACGGCTGGGAAATATCGACCAGATCCGGGATATAATTTTTGGAGCGCAGCTTAGAGAATACGACAATCGCTTCGATAAAATAGATTCCGACTTGTCGATGATGCAGCAAGATATGCAAACTCGCATCGAACAAGTAAAAACAGTTCTTTCAGGAGAAATGAGGGCTGCAGTTGATTCGTTAGAAAAGAAAGTTAAATCGCTCACCTCAAACACCCAAGAAGAAAGCGCAGACATCCGTCAGCAAGTCGATCGCGTTAACCGCAAATTTTCCAGCAGCATGGAAGCCCTCGACGAGGCTATAGACAATCAAACCAGTTCGCTTCGCGACGAACTCTCCCAAACCAGAGAGCGACTATCTGAAGAAACCCGCACTTTGAAAACACAGGTTTTTGAAGAGCTCGATCGTCGCTTTTCTATGCTCAGAGATGTTAAAGTTTCCAGAGACGACATGGCAGAAATTCTGTTTGAACTCGGCATGAGGCTCAAAGGAACAGAATTTGTGCCCGAACTTAAAGGCGTTGCGGATAATAAGTTAAATAACGAATTTCTGTTGCCGGAGCGCCACCATCACGGATAATAACGCATGGCTTTACCGAAAGAAAATCCGGCTGACGACAATGAGTTAGAGGGTTTTGTTTCTCAACCTGACGAGTCTGCTGCCGATGCGGCAACCCAGCTAGAACCCTTGCTGAATCTGTTAGTCGATCTCAAAATTTTTGCGGCTTCCAAGCAGCAAAATGCAGATCCCGAAGATGACAGCAGTGACGAAAATAATCAAGCTGGGGCCCTCGGCGGGTTGATGGATTTGTTAGGTATTTCTGAGCAAGCGCCAGAGGAAGTTGCAGCGAGTGTACCCGAAACTGGATCTCGCCAACCCGAGTCTAGCGATGCCCCGTCTGTTGCAGACGAGTTCAAAAGTTTGCTATTCGCTACTCACAAACTCAACACTTCAGAACTGGAAAAAGACTATTCCTCAGCTAAAACTATAGATGTTTCCGCGATCGCCCAGCCGGATTTGGAGGAGGAATCACAGCCTGTCGCAGAATTGTCTAACTTGACAACGAAAGATTCTTTACAGGAAGTACAGGGTGAAAAATCCCACGGGTTCGATCGGCATTTACAGGATTTTTCCCCTCCCGAAACCGAGTCAAAATTCTCGGTAATTCCCCATAACCCAATAGTTTCCCCAGTCTCAAATCCACCAGAAACTGGATATTTAGATGCTGCGATGGCTTCGGCTTTAGAAATCCCAAACTTACTAGAACAGCCGACAGAAATATTAGGTCAAATTAAACAAGACTTAAATCAAGCCGACAGCGCCATGGAAACGCTGCAAAATCTGATTTTCGGCTCAAAAATATCAGATATCGAGCAAGTCAAAAATCTTTTGGCAGAAAACGATTTGCCGGGGGTGCGCCACCTCATGGCAACAATCGACGATAAATTAGGGAAATTGGAGCACCAAATCTACGAGCCCCAAGAGTTGATTGAGTTGATGCTGCCTTGGATCGCAGAAATTCTCAGCCGCAAAATTGCTGATTCGAGAGAAGAAGTTGTTAACGCGATCGGGCCAATTATTGACGAAGTGATTAGGGCAAAAACTCAGGAAAATAAGTCGGCAATGAGTGCGGCAATAGCTGAGCTGCTGCCCGACGCACTTGCTCAACAAATAGTCAATTCGCCAGCGGATATTGCTCGCGCGATCGCCCCAGAAATCGGCCTGGCAATTAAAGAGCAAATTCGCCTCGACCAAGAGTCGATCGCTCAAGCCCTCGCCCCGGAAATGGGCAAAGCGATTACAGCCCAAATAAAACTCGAACGCGACTCTATGGTGGATGCGCTCTATCCCGTAATTGGCAGTACCATTGCCCGATACATGGCAGAAGCTATCAAGACAATCAATGAAAAAGTGTCAACTGCCATCAGCGTCGAAGGATTTAAGCGAAAAATCCGCTCCAAAGTACAAGGAGTCTCCGAAGCTGAATTAATCCTCCAAGAATCAGTACCCTTTACCGTCCAAGCAGCATTCTTAATTCACAAAGCATCAGGCTTGATTATTTCCGAAGTTCAAAACTCAGAAAGCTACCAGTTAGAATCAGAAATGGTAGCAGGAATGCTCACAGCTATTCGCAGCTTTGTTAACGAGTGCTTCGTGCAGCCGGGAGAATCTTCCGAACTCAATCAAATTGAATACGGCGACTCAAAAATTCTGCTAGAAGTAGCGGGATATTGTTACATGGCCGTAGTGATTAAAGGAGAACCGTCAAACTTCTTCATCCAAAAAATACGACAAACCGTTAGTGATCTCATCCTTAATTATGCTCAAGTAATTCACGAGTTTAACGGCGACCCCGGTACTATACCGGAGTCGCTGCACCCGTGTATAAAAACTTTATTCGATCCGATACTAACGGAAAAATCAACAAAACCCCCGATCGCCCTAGCTGCTATCAGTTTAGCCGCCTTGAGCTTGATCTTAGTACCTTGGGGAATTTATCAGTACCGCAGCAGCGTTGAGCGCCGCCTCGAAGCCAATGCCATCGCAGCTTTAGCATCAACTCCCGAATTAGCAGTTTACCGCTTAGATGTTGCAGTTGATGGCAAAACTTTAAAGCTAACCGGAAAGTTGCCCAATCAAAAATTGCGGGCACAAGCCGAAAAAATAGCTGCATCAACTGCACCGAAATTGCAATTAGATAATAAAATTATAGCTGTAGATGTTCCCCCTGATCCAGTTTTGACGGCGGCTGAGGTGCAGCGGATTACCGCCGTTTTGAATCAGAAAGAAGGCGTTTCTATTTCGACGCGGTATGGCGAACGTAAAGTGACTGTCGAGGGGACAGTTAGAGAGGGTGCAGACGGACAGAAAATAGCTCAGTCCCTGAAGCAAATTCCCGGTGTTCAATCGGTGATTAGCACAGTTAAATTAGAGCCGCTGAAAATTACAACCCGCATCTACTTCCAGCAAGGAACGGCAACATTAGACTCAACATACGGAGAAATGATCGCCAGTGTCAAAAATTTCATGGATCAATATCCTCAAAAACAGATTAAGATAATTGGGCACAGTGATCGAACTGGGGAAATTGCTACAAATCAACAGTTGTCCATCAGGCGTGCCACAGCAGTGCGAGATGCTTTGGTACGGCAAGGTGCTGACCCGAAGCGTCTCCAAACGGTTGGAATCCCCCATCCTCCTGCCGACGTGGAACCCAATCAACCACGACTTTTAAGCAGATGCGTGGTATTTGAACCAATAACTAAGACCATAAACAGTAAATAATTATGTCAGTTACTATATCTAAAAAAATGTGTATGATCGGCGATTTTGGCGTGGGTAAAACTAGCCTAATCCGCCGTTTTGTCGATCGGCAATTCAGCGACCAATACCTCTCCACTGTGGGAGTAAAAATTTCCAGCAAAATCGTAGAATTAGAAGGGGTAAAACAGCGGGAAAATGTGACTGCAAAGTTGCTGATTTGGGACTTAGAAGGACATACAAAATTCAAAGGAATAGCACCGACTTACTTGCAGGGAGCTAGCGGCGTTTTAATAGTTGCCGATGTCAGCCGCTCCGAAACAGTTGAGCGAATCTCCGAACACATTCAGCTTTATTCTTCGGTCAACCCTAAAGGGTCAATTATCGTCGCTTTGAACAAAGTAGACTTGATTGACGAGGAAAAATTGGCGCTGCTAGTGGAAATGTCCCATTCGATAGGTCAAGACAAAGTAATAGCAGTTTGCACAACATCTGCTAAAACAGGCAAAGACGTTGACGAAATTTTCTACAAACTAGCTTACACAATGGTAGAACAAGTATGAACCCCCTATTAAGAAAGCTGTTGGGCCCGCGACAAACACAGTATTTTCTAGTAAATCACCATTTCATCATTCAGGAAACCTCCGCCGAAGTGCAGCATTATGCCGATACTCCGGGCGACGCCATACCCGGTGCAGATGCTCGCCTGAGTTTTCCCGAACTAATTGGCATTGAAAATATCCTCATGTCTATCATTATGGGACGGCTGCCCGGTTTTGAAGTCAAAGGTATCGCTCGGTTTGCCGACCAGAACCGCCCTTTATACTTTGATATGTTGGCTATCAAATATGAAGAGGAACAAGAAGATTTGCCAAGTAAATTGCTAATTTTGATTGAAGATACCACCGAAAAGATGGTAATGAAGCAATCGTTGATTCAGAGGGCGAATGAAGCTAATCTTTTGGTCAGTGCCTTAGCCGCTTCTAAAGATTATATAGATAAAGTTATTCGTTCGATGGGCGATGCTTTGTTGGTGACAACAACATTAGGAACTATCAAAACAATCAATCAATCGACACAATGGTTATTTGGGTATAGCGAAGCAGAATTAATCGGCAAACCCCTGTCTTTAATACTAGCAGAAGAAAAATTAATTTACCAAGCGCGCCATAGCTATATTTTGTCTCAAAAAGAGCTGCGTAGAGAACTAGAAATAGTCTGCACTACTAAAGCAGGAGAAGAAATTTGGGTAGAATTTTCCTGTTCGGCAATTCAGACAGAATTAGAGGGACTTTACGATTTCATTTATATAGGTAGGGACATCACAGAACGCAAACAACAAGAAATAGAAATTCGCCGCTCTTTGGCAAAAGAGCAAGAACTCAGACAGGTAAAATCTCGTTTTTTCTCGATGATTGCTCACGAATTCGGCAATCCTTTAAGTACAGTATTGTTTGCTACTAAAATTCTCCAAGACTACGGCGAGGACCTCACCTACGCGGAAAAACAACAATACCTGCAACACGTTAAATCAGCATCTCAACAAATGGCTCAGCTATTAGATGACGTGCGGTTGCTCAGCAGCGCCGAAGCAGGAAAACTCGAATTCTATCCCGCACCAGTCAACTTAAAAAAATTTTGCAGCGAGTTAGTAGAATCAATTAAAATTAGTTATGGAAAAAATCATACAATTAATTTTATTTATCAAGAATTAGTTACGCCCGCGACACAAAATGATATCGACTCGCAGGAAACGCAACAGTTACCCGCACTAGATCCCAGATTGTTGCGGCACATCTTGACAAATTTGCTGTCAAATGCGGTCAAATATTCGCCCCTGGACAGCCATATTTATTTTGAATTAAATTGTCAGAATAATGAAGAAGCTAAATTTAAAATTAAAGATGCAGGCATTGGCATTCCTCTAGAAGACCAAGAACAACTCTTTGAATCTTATTATCGAGCCAAAAATGTCGGAAAAATACCGGGTACAGGACTGGGTTTATCGATAGTCAAGCAGTGTGTAGATTTGCACGGAGGTCAAATCGAATTTTCCAGCAAGATAGGGTTAGGCACTACCTTTTTAGTCAGAATTCCCTTTGAGAAACAGAGATAAATACATTCACTTTCGATAATTAGATCCAGAGGGCGCATTCAATACTAAAAATCTCGCATGAAAACCTTGTTAAAAAAACTGTTAGTTCCACACCACTTGGAGTACCTAGCACTGGATAAAAACTTTTTAATCCAAGAAATCTCTCTGCAAGTGCAGCGGTTTGCGGACTGTCCCGAAGAAGTAGTCGCCGGCAACGATGTTCGCATTCCCTTTCCAGAATTAGTGGGAACTGAAGAAATTTTAATCGATATTTTTGAAAAACGGTTGCCAAATTTTGAATTAAAAGCGATCACGCGACTATTAGAGAATGGTTCGCGGCTTTATTTTGATATGTATATTGTCGAGTTCACCAATGAGGAAAATCATCATAGATTAATTATATTTTTTCAAGACGTAAGCGACAGGATGGCTTTAGAACAAACTCTCGTCCAAGCTACCAATGAAATGGATATTTTATTGAGTACCTTAGCGGCTACTAATAATTATGTTGAAAAAATTATTAGTTCAATGGCCGAAGTTTTGTTGGTAACAACAGCATCGGGAAAAATTAAAAAAGTCAATCAAGCTGCTCAAAATTTGTTCGGTTACAGCGAATTAGAATTAGTAGGCCAGCAAATAGACGCTCTTGCTGCTTTTGGCTCCTCTTTGCAAGCAGTTAGCCAAGATGAGCCTCAACAATCGCAAACTCACGCGGAAGTAATTTGCACGGCAAAAACCGGAGAAAAGCTAACAGTTTCGTTTTCCTGTACGGCGATTTCGACTGACATTAAAGGTATTTCTGGCTCTTTGCCCGCCCTTCAAGATTTCGTGTACATCGGCCGCGATGTCACAGATAGACAGCGCGCCCGCCAGCGACAAATAACTCAGTACGTCGCCACTCGCATCCTGTCGGCATCCGAAACCATCAAAAAAGCTATAGCAGCAATTCTCCCCGTAATTTGCGACAGCTTGGGATGGGATACGGCCGAACTTTGGATGCCCGAATCTGGGGAAAAACTGCTGTCAGAAACTAAAAGAATAACTGCGGTTTCCGATCCCAATTTGCTTCGGTGCGTCGCCAGTTGGACAAAACGCTCAGTTTCTATCCCCAAATTTGCCGAATTTACCGAACAAATGACTTGTGCGTTTGGCGAAGGATTACCCGGTTTTGTTTGGGCCAGCGGTTCCTCTCAGTGGATTGCCGATGTCACAAAAAGCGACAGTTGTATGCGCCGCGAAATTGCTGCTGAAGAAGGACTACACGGAGCTTTTGGTTTCCCAATTTGGGGCGACTATGACCCTGAAAATTCTGCAAAGTCTGTGTTGGGGGTGATGATTTTATTCAGCCGCGAAGTGCAGTGTTTTGATGAAGAATTGCTCCAGATAATGGCAACTATCGGCTCCCAACTAGGTCAATTTATCAAGCGTAAGCAAGTGGAAATAGCTTTGCGGGAAAGCGAAGAACAACTGCGAGACTTATTTGAAAATGCTACTGATTTGATTCAAAGTATTGGAGAGGACGGTCATTTTTTGTATGTAAATCGGGCTTGGCGAGAAACTCTGGGCTACAGCGAAGCAGAAATTGATCAAATGACTGTTTTTGATATCATTCATCCGAACAGTTCCCCCGAACATCTGGATATATTATATCAAGCTATCACTCAAAAAACAGTTAATGAAAATACATTATATCCAGACTCGATTGAACTAATATTTGTCACTAAACATCGTGAAAAGATTTTGCTAGAAGGTAGCATAAGCTGTAAATTTGCGGCAGGCTCGCTAGTAGCAATTCGCGCTATTTTGCGAGATATTACTGCTCGAAAAATGACCGAAGACGCCCTAGCAAAATCTGTGTCCCTACTGCTAGCAACTTTTGATTCTACTGCGGACGGTATTTTAGCGATTGACAGGAGTGGAAAAATTGTCACTTTCAATCGACAATTTGTGGAAATGTGGGGCATACCCGATGAAGTGATGGCACTGCGAGACGACGCCACAACGATCGCCTTTGTCCTGAACCAACTCAAAGACCCCCAAGCATTCCAAGAGAGAATAGAATCGCTTTACAATCAGCCAGAAGCCGAAAGTTACGACTTGTTGGAATTTCAAGACGGCAGGTTTTTTGAACGCTATTCGCAACCGCAGCGGCTGGGAGATACAATTATCGGGAGAGTCTGGAGTTACCACGACATTACGGAACGCAAGCAAGCAGAAGATGCCCTGCGGGAAGAACAAGAGAAATCAGAAAAGCTGCTGTTAAATATCTTGCCCAAGGCAATAGCAGAACGCCTCAAGCGAAACGAAACTACTATTGCCGAATACTTTCCTGAAGTGACTGTTTTGTTCGCAGATATTGTGGGGTTTACTACTTTGTCGGCAGTCATGAATCCGATCGACCTTGTGGAGATCCTAAATAAGATTTTCTCAGGATTCGACCTTTTGTGCGAACAGCACGGCCTAGAGAAAATTAAGACCATCGGCGACGCATACATGGCGGTGGGAGGGCTCCCTGAACCCAGGGCAGACCACGCAGAGGGGATCGCCCAAATGGCCCTAGATATGCAAGCAGAAATAGCCCGATTTAATGCTAGCCATAATAAATATTTTAGCATCCGCATCGGGATTCATAGCGGCCCGGTTGTTGCCGGAGTAATTGGCATAAAAAAGTTTATTTACGATTTGTGGGGCGACACAGTAAATATTGCTTCTCGCATGGAATCTCACGGTTTGCCTTGGCGGATTCAAGTCAGCGAAACTACTTATAAGTTATTGGAACACAAATATGTATTTCAGGAGCGGGGAACTATTGAAGTTAAGGGCAAAGGGGGAATGAAAACTTATATTCTCCTTGGCATAAAATAAGGCAGCTCATCATTCCTCAGTCATCTGGCTGATGACGAAAAGTGTTGCTAAAGTTAATTAGCAATACTTTTTGACCAAGACTAATGGAACTTGCTAATTTGTCGGCCAATTTACGATCGCCCGACGAAGCTGTCGATCGCCACCCTGTGACGGTTGATCCCTCAACTTCGCTCCCAGAGGCGATCGCCCTGATGCGTCGGGCGATCGACCCTTGCTCACGGCCTAATGCCCCTGCACTTCCCGACTCAAACGAAAATTTAAAAGCATCGATTAGTTGCGTCTTAGTTGTCGATGAAAATCAGCTAGTCGGACTGCTAAGCCCGGAAGATGTGCTGAACTTAGCCGCGGCCGAATACGGATGGCAAGGCATGAAAGTTGCCGAGGCAATGACGCGGAATTTAATTGTCTTACAAGAATCAGAATTTACAGATATTACTACCGCATTCAAGCTATTTTGTCAATACTCGATAGATTGCTTGCCAATTGTAGATGAACGGGGCCAGCTCGTAGGTTTAATCAGTGAAAAAAGTATTCGCCCAGCAATGTATAGCTGGATAGAGGCACTGCATCAAGAAGTGGCAAAACTCCAGGAACAATGCGAACTGTTAGAGGGTAATTGTGAACTAGAAAAAGTCAGCGATCGCCAAAATGCCGAAAATGCCATGCAGCAGAGCGAGGCGCGCTACCTGGCGATTGTGGAAGACCAAACCGAACTGATTTGCCGCTACCTCCCCAACGGTAAAATAACGTTTGTCAATCAAGCTTACTGCCGTTATTTCGGCTTGCAGCAGTTCGACTTACTCGGCAAATGCTTCATGTCGCTGCTGCCAGAAGGAGACCGAGAAATTTTTCAACAGCAATATACTTCTGTGTCTCCCGAAAACCCTATTTTTACCTGCGAACATCGAGTAATTTTGTCGAGCGGGGAAATTCGCTGGCAGCAGTGGATCGATCGGGCTATATTCAACGAGAGCGGACAAATCGTCGAGTATCAAGCAGCAGGCCGGGATGTCACTGATCGCAAACAAGCAGAAATCGCTTTGCAGCAGCTCAATACAGAGTTAGAACAGAGAGTGCAGCAGCGGACACAATGGTACGAAATGGCAGTATCGGCCGGCAAAGTGGGGGTTTGGGACTGGAATTTGGAAACCGACGAAATCTACATTGCTCCGTCTTTGAAAGCTTTGTTGGGCTATCAGGACGCAGAGATTCCTAACCGCATGGAAAATTGGGCGTCTCACGTTCATCCCGACGATCAAGTTTCCGTCGCCGAAGCAGTAAATGCTTATCTAGAGGGTGTGACAGAAATTTATGAAGTAGAACACCGGATGGTGCGTAAAGACGGCAGCACCTGCTGGATACTTGCCCGCGGCAGCGCGATCCGATCGCCTTCTGGCAAGGCATTACGCCTGACTGGCACTGACACCGACATTACCGATCGCAAATTGACCGAAGAAAAACTTCAAAACTCCGAAGCCGAACTGCTGGCGCTGTTTAACGCCATGACGGATATCGTGCTGGTTTTCGACGCAAGCGGTCGCTACCTCAAAATCGCCCCCACGGCTCCCGAACTGCTGTACAAACCTGCTCCGGAAGTACTGGGCAAAACCCTCGCCGAAATTTTCCCAGAAGCGGAAGCTAATTTTGCCCTGGCCCACATTCGCCAAACATTAGCATCTGGGGAAACCCACAGAGTTGAATACAGCATGGAAATTGGCTGCAAATTATTTTGGTTTGATGCCAGTATTTCGCCACTGGATTGTGATCGGGTGATGTGGGTAGCCCGAGACATTACCGCTCGCAAACACGCAGAAGCTGCATTGCAAAAGAGTGAGGAAAAGTTTCGCAACTTATTTGACGATGCTCCGATCGCGCTTGGTTTGGCAAGCGTGCGCGACTACCGCACGATCAAAGTGAATGAAGCTCACCGCCAGATGTTGGGCTACAGCGATTCGGAGTTGGCTAGCATGACTTTTAGTGAACTCACGCATCCAGAAGATATACACGCAGATTTAGAGGAAGTCAAGCAGTTGATCTACGGCAAGATTTCTCGCTTCCAAAGGGAAAAACGCTTGATTAAAAAGAATGGCGAGCTGATGTGGGCAAACTTAACGGTGACGCTGATCCGCGATCGCGAGGGCATTCCTCTCTACAGTATGGGGGCGATCGAAGATATCAGTTATCGTAAGCGAGCAGAAATGGAATTTCAGCAGTTAAAAGAACGCCTGCAATTTTTGCTGGGTTCTAATCCGGCGGTAATTTTTACCGCCGCACCGACGGGGGACTTTTGTACTACTTACATCAGCGACAACGTTCAGACAATCGTTGGCTACTATCCCCAAGAATTGTTAGCAGATTGTAAATTTTGGTCGAGCCGGATTCACCCTGAAGATAGGCCACAATTTCTAGTAAATTTTTTGGATTTGTCCGAGGAAAGAAATTGCATTTGCGAGTATCGTTTTCTACACCAAGACGGAAGTTACCGCTGGCTAAGGACGGAACTAAAATTATTGGTTGACAGCATGGGCATTCCGATCGAAATTATTGGTTATGCCGCTGATATTAGCAATTCTAAATACGCCGAACTCGCTAGAGGGCAGCAGTTCGAGCAAGAACGGCTTGTGGAGGCGATCGCCCGTCGTGTCCGCCAGTCTTTGCAATTAGAGGAAATTCTTAACACCACGGTTGCCGAACTCCAGCAAGTATTATTAGCCGATCGAGTTTTGGTTTATCAACTTTTACCCAAAAGCGGCGGGCGAGTCATTGCTGAAGCCGTGGCAGAAGGATGCAGCCAACTCATAGATAGATGTTTTGGCGAAGAGGTTTTCCCCCCTGACAGTTATCAGCTTTATTTGCAAGGGCGAATTTCTGCAATTTCCGAACTGGATTCTCCCAGCATTACACCTTGTGTGATGGAGTTTATGAAACAAATTCAAGTTAAGGCAAAGTTAGTAGTGCCGATTATTCAGCACAGCAAACTTTGGGGATTGCTTATTGCCCATCAATGCGATCGACCTCGTGATTGGAAAGAATGGGAAATCAATTTATTTCAGCAGTTGGTGAATCAATTGGCGATCGCCATTCAGCAATCTCTACTTTACCAGCAACTGCAAGCTGAACTGAGCGATCGCAAACAAGCGGAAGCAAATTTGAAAAACTCCCTCAGAGAAAAAGAAATTTTGCTCAAAGAAATTCACCACCGCGTCAAAAACAACCTCTGCGTAGTTGCTAGCCTGTTAGAATTGCAATCGAACACAGTTGCCGATCCGCAAGTAAGCAAAATGTTTGAAGAAAGTCAGAATCGCCTTTATTCTATGGCTCTGATTCACGAAAAACTGTACCGTTCGACTAATTTAGCGCAAATTAATTTTGGTGAATATCTCGAAGATTTGGTAAGTAATTTGTTTCACTCTTACAATATTAGCAACAACCAAATTCAGTTGCAGGTATTAGCTGAGCCAATTTCCCTAAATCTTGAAACGGCTACTCCCTGCGGTTTAATTGCCAATGAATTGGTTTCAAATACCCTGAAACACGCTTTTCCTGATGGCACAACTGGTACAGTTAGTGTAGAATGCTATCAAACAGGCGATCGAGAAATCAACCTCTTAGTTAAGGACAACGGCATTGGCTTTCCTCAAAACTTAGATTTTCGGAAAACTCATTCGATGGGGTTTCAAGTTGTCTGTACTTTAACCGAGCAGTTAGAAGGAACCATCGAAATATCCAGAGAATTTGGTACATCCTTTCACTTAAAATTTAACGAGTTAAACTACTTTCAAAGATTGTAATAATATGAGTTTTGCCGAAAAACCAATTAAGATTTTGATTGTCGAAGACGAACTGTTAATTGCTAAAAATTTATCCCCAAAACTAGAGAAATTGGGATATCAAATCGCCGATATAGTTTCTTCAGGAGCGGATGCAATCCAGCGCGCCCACGAACTAAGACCCGATTTAATTTTAATGGATATAGTTATCAAAGGCGACATTGACGGCATAGAAACAGCAGAAATAATTAATCAAGAATTAGATATACCAATTATTTATACAACTGCCTATGCTGACGACGAAACTTTGCAGCGAGCCGAAAATACTGGTTCTTACGGCTACCTACTCAAACCTTTTAAAGAAAGAGAAATGCACGCCACTATCAAGATAGCATTGAGCAAACATCAAGAAGCGGTCAGGTTGAAAAAATTAATGGCGTTGGCAGCAGAAAAAAGCGCAAATACATCGCGCTTTATTTCAATGGCTTACCACGATTTAAACACTCCTTTAACTACCATACAGTTATCGGCTGAAATGTTAGAAGATAGCGACTTGCAGAGAAACCCTGGAACTAGCAATAAAAATGTTGACCGAATTAAAAAAGCCGTCAGTAATATGAGTGGGCTGCTGGAAGATATTTTAATGCTTAGCAAAGCAGAATCCGGGAAAATTTCCTTAAACTTAAATCCGATCAATGCGACGGATTTATGCAATTCTATTTTAGAAGAACTGCAACCTATCGTCACCGACAAACACCTACTATATTTCCGCAGTCACACAAATCCGCTGCACGCCAATCTCGATGCCAAACTACTGCACCACCTTCTGACTAATTTGCTTTCAAACGCTATTAAATATTCTCCCAACGGTGGGAAGGTCAGTTTAGACTTAAGCTGCGAAAACCAACAAATAATTTTGTGCGTTCGAGATGAGGGAATTGGGATGACACCGGAATATCAAGGAAAACTATTTCAGCAGTTTGAACGGGGTGCTAATGTAGGCAAGATTAAAGGATCGGGTTTGGGACTCTGCATTGTCAAACACATCGTTGACCTGCACGGCGGTACAATAAGTGTGGAAAGTGCGATCGACAAAGGTACTACATTTATTGTCGCGCTGCCTTTTTTAGTCATTAGTGATTAGTCATTAGTGATTAGTCATCTATCCTTCTTCCTTCTTCCTTCTTCCTTCTTCCTGACATCCGTTACAGAATGCGTTGCCGAACTTCCTTCTGCCATAAATCGATGGGGAGACAAAAGTGCGATCGCCCTATCTTCTTCTCCCCCCGCCGCCTTCGCAAATCGCTCAGCCAAAGCAGGTACAATAGTCAAAGGATTGCTGAGACCAGAAAAAACGTGCAATCCAGGGCGATCGGCGATCGGCCCCACTACAGGCAAATTATCCGCGCTGAATGCCACACTACACTCGTGCCAACTTGCCGGTAAACCTGCCAAATCAGGCAAAACCTTGCTGATTCCTGCACGAATTGCCGTTTCGCTGGTTTCGCGATCGACTTTAGCATTCAAATCGCTCAAAGTGCGCGACAATTGCCCGATCCGCAAACTCCCATCATTAAATTGAATTGCACCCGAATCTAAAATCGGTGGCTGTAACTCTTTACCAGGTTCATCCCAAATAAAATCCACCTCATTTTTACTAGATTTAGCTTCCAATTCAAAACGTTTTAATACCGCAGGCATCACCAAAGTCCTGAGTTTCAAATCCACAGGTGCAGTTTCCAAAATCTCCGTGCGAGTAAAATAAACTCCCACAGAAACACCAGCGGCTTTCAGCAAACTCCGACTCCAACCTCCAGCACAAACCACAGCATTTTCACAACGATAAATTCCCTGCGCCGTCTTGACTCCCGAAATCCGATTTCCCTCTTCTATAAACCCAATTACTTCAGCAAATTCCATCGTTCCTCCCAACCGTAGAAACCCTTGACAATAAGCTTTATTTGTGGATGTCGGCGAAATGTGACCGTGACGCACAGTCAGAGCTCCGGCGATCGCACTTTTATTCAGCAAAGGTTCCAAATTGCCAGCTTCTGCAACACTCAAAAGCTGCGGAACAATCGCAAAATGCGCGTAATTAGCCGCCACTTTTTCAGCATCATTGCCCCCATCAATTGTCAGCAACAAATCTAACTCGCGAAACTCAGTATCAGCATCTAATTCCACCGATAAATTGCGGTGGCGTTCGATACCTTCCCGACACAATTGCCGAGTTAAATCAGTCGTTCCCGACCAATAAGCCAGGCCACCATAACTAAAACGAGTAGCATTTTGCATGGTAGCATCTCGTTCCAAAAGCAGCACAGCAAAACCTTTTTTTGCCAGTTCGTAACTCAGTGCCACACCAGTAATGCCGCCGCCGACAACAATCCAATCGTAACTTTTCATGGGCAACTCAAAGGGAAGGAAAATATCATGCTTAGATTTTAGCTTAGTTTTTTCCGAACAAATCGAAAAACCTCTACCTACAGGAAGAGGCTGCCTGCGATCGGCCTACCTGAAACTTCCACCCGTCGGGAGATGTTTGTGCAGGGATATTTTTCGTTCAATAGTAGGAATTAGAGTCAGCAAAAAATTAGAAATACGAGAGAGGTTTTTATGAGTATCGACAAACCGGGCAGAGATATGGAGCGCACTGTCAATCCGGGCGATCGTATTTCCGATGAACCGCAAAGCATTGAAGAAAAAGCGCAGCAACTGGCGGTAGACCACGTACCCGACATCGTGGGAGATGTTGTTACAGTTCCAACTTATGTGATCGTAGAAGAACCGGATGGGGAAAAGAAAGCTTTGCACCACGTCAAAGACGCGGACGAAATTTCTGACGTAATTCGGCAGGCCCGCGTTGACGAAAATGGCGAACGGATTTGGGATTAAGTTCAATCCAATAAAAACGGCTTTGTTGTACAAAATTTATCGCTAGAAATCATGGAAACAAATCAAAGAAATAGTACCCCCTATCCGAATATTCCGCCGATTCTAGAAAGTGACGACAGAGAGTATCGCGACGCCGGCATTACGAGTACGCTTTCAGTTGCGGGCCATCCCATCCACCCCATCATCGTCATCTTTCCGGTAGCCTTTTTAGTAGGAGCCGCGGGCACGGACATCGGTTATTGGCTCACAAGCGATCCGTTTTGGGCCAGAGCTTCGGTTTGGCTGATGGGTGTCGGTTTTGCTGCGGGGATTTTGGCAGCAATCACGGGCTTTTTAGATTTTTTCAAAGTTAAAAGAGTGCGCGATCGCAGTGCCGGTTGGTTGCACATGGGCGGCAATGTGGCGGTTATGGTACTTACCCTGATTAACTTGCTGTTGCGACAAGGAAATCCGGCTGAGCCGATCGTATACACAGGTTTAGCTATATCGATCGTCGTGGCAACCTTGCTGGGCATTACAGGCTGGTTCGGCGGCGAACTAAGTTTTCGCCACAAAATCGGGGTCATCGGCCCTACCAGTCATAATTCCTAGGTTTCTGACCATTTTTAGTAGAGAATTCCGTCCCTCTTCATTGGATAATTTAGGACTAAAATCTTGACTACAAACTTAAAGATTGTCCCAGCCAATTGAGATAAGCATCGCTGCCAGCGATAATAGGAATAGCAATAATTTCGGGAACTTCATAGGAATGGAGTTCCTGAACTTTTGTTTTTAAAGCCTCAAATTTAGCCAAATCAGTTTTAATCACCAACTGCCACTCTGACTCGGAATGAATCTCGCCTTGCCAACTATAAATCGAGCGAATTGGTGACAAACTCACACAAGCAGCCAGCTTGTTTTCAACTAGAGATTTTGCCAGATTCTCCGCCTCCGCCTCCGATGCCGCAGTTACCAGCACCACCCCAAAATTAATTGTCATAGTCATCAGTGAACAGTGAACACTCAACAGTCATCAGTCAACAATCAACCATTAATCTCATTAACTTCCCAAGAGTTGACTCTGCCAGCCCCAGCTAAGGAAAAATAGCGCCTAGTAGATTCCGGCAAAATAGCTCCCGCCAACAAAGCATTATCTAAATTAGTTCCTATTAACGTCGCCTCGCTCAAATCTGCTGCCATCAAATCTGCTTGACACAACTTTGCCCAATTCAGATTTGCCCCTCTCAAACAACTTCCCCTCAACTTAGCCCCGGTTAAGTTTGCACCCGCCAACTTCACCCCACGCAACTGAGCCGCGCTGAAATTCGCCCCCGCCAAATTCGAGCCTTCCAAATTAGCTCCCATTAGTTTAGCTTCGCTCACGTTAACGCCGCTCAAATCTACACCGCAGAGATTCACTCCTGTCAACTGCGCTCGCCGCAGACTGACTCCGGTTAATTGAGCTCCAAAAAGTTTTGCACTATTGAGCCTTGCACCGTAAAGGTTGGCCCACTTAAAATTAGCTCCCGTCAGATTCGCGCCCAGCAAGTTAACTAATTGCAAGTCGGCGCTGCACAAATTGGCATTCCATAACACAGCACCGCGCAGGTTTGCGCCAGTTAAAGTTGCGCCACTTAACTTTACTCTGGGCAATTTTGCTTTTACCAAAAAAGCTCCACTCAAATTAGCTTTTGTCAAATCTGCACCCGAAAGTTGGGTTTCACCCATTTTGGCAAAAGTCAGATTTGTTCTTTGCATCTGTGTATCTTTGAGTGTTGCTTTGGTGAGAAACGCTCTGCTGAGGTTCGCCCCGGAAAGATTAGCTCGCGAAAGGTTGACTCCGATTAAGATTGCTCCGCTGAGGTCTTTCCCGCTGAGGTCGGCTCCAGTAAAGTCTCTTTCTCCTTTTTCGTAATTGTTGAGCAGTTCACTAACTTCCATAGGGCATCATACCTTCTATGATTGGGGGGTTTCGATCCAAAAATCTTTACTGTTAAGGTTGTTTCAGAAAGGAAACTGTTTTAGCATTTGCCTCAAACGGTATAAATTTCATTAACATTACTTTCTGTTTAAAGGCAATCTCTTAATAAAGATTTTATATCTTCCTCGCGGTAGCGATCGCGCTTTCGGTATTTTTGAATTAAAAGTTAATGTTTCTTGACATAGATACTCGTTACTTAAGGCTCGACCGTAATTCGCAACTTCAGGCGCAGCGTGCCCTTGAATCCTGCAGGAGGTTGCCAGGAACTCAAGGCGCGGTTGAGAGTTTCTACGGCGTCTGTTGCTTGCAGCGTCGAGGTTTTAGTGTCGTTAGCGAAGCCCTCGAAGAGGATCGCCAATCGGGCAACGCGACCGTCTTGTACCCATAACTCCCACACCGTTTCACCGCTAACCCCCGCCGGGAGATTAACCGATTGCAGGTATTGAGTCAAAGCGGCGATTGCCCCGGCATCCAACCCTTCGGCGCTAACTACTTGGAGGCGAGAGACCAAAGGCTTCGGGCGTTGCGACTCACCGTAACCGGGCTGCCGCGGAATAGCAGGAGCTGGACTCACCGGTGCCGGGCGGGGAGTCAAGGTAACGCTGCGAGTGCCACCCCTAGTTTGCTCTGCCCCCTCCGACTCGAAAATACCTTCATAGCTGACACCCTGCGGCAATTCCACAGGCACTTGCACGCGGCGACGAGATCCATCTGGTTCGACTCGCACTTCTTCGCTCACAGCCACAAAAGCCGTGTATTCCGAAAGCAACCGATAAGTCAGAGCAGTATTAGTCACAGATTCCACCAGAGATTGAGTCTCGCCACCAAACATTTGATTCATTAAATCTTTAATGCGCGATCGCCCCCAAAGTTGAGCTACCGCCGGATTGCCAAAATCCGTAGCCGTTGCTGCGACAGAAGTTGACTCCCGCTGTCGCCCGCCGACGGATTGAGCAAAATTAACGGGTAAAACTTGCTCGTAAGTTTTGCCGCCCGCAAGAGTGCCGCGGATGCGAAGTTGGCCGTTAGTTCGATCGGTCTTTTTGCCAAACAAAACCAGTGGCCCACTCGCAAACAAGTCTGGAGGTGCGATCGGATAAATCTGCGGTTTTTCCCCCATTCCTTCCCAACTAATTTGAATATTAGTCAATACCGGACTATTAATTTCCCGAAAAAACTTTTCTGCTGCTTCTGCCGACGGTTCATCTTGACGAATTACCTGAGACGTGCCTCTTCCCACTTCCGCCAAACGGTTGAGCAAAAACCGATTCACCGAACCGCCAACACCAAAACTATAAAGTCGATTTCCAGGTTTCAGACTCTGCTGAACCAGAGCCAGCACTTCATTTTCATTACCAATGTAACCGTCAGTAATTAATACAATACTCCGCAGCCTTCCCGTTGCCGCCGCCGGAAAATTCATCACTGCTTGAATGCCGTTAAACAATTCACTGCCACCGTTAGCCTGCAATTTGTCGATATAATTAATTGCTTTTTGTCGATTTTCTGGAGTATTTGCTAAAGGAGTTGTTGAAAGCGCTTTTGCAGTGTTTGCAAAATCAATAATAGTAAAAGTATCGTTGGGATTGAACCCTTGAATGAAGCGGCGCATCAACTCCTTAGATTTTGCCAGCGGTTCGCCCTGTTGAGAACCGGAAGTATCCATCAGAAACACGACATCTTTAGGTACAATTTCATTAGTTTTGTAATTTAATGCCGGAATTAGATAAGTAGCAAAATGACCGCCCCGCTTGTCCGATTGAGTCAAAATAGTTGCCCGAGTATTTTCGCCCGCGACTCGATAGCGCAGAATTAAATCTTTATTGGGAATTGTGTCTGAATTGGCTAATTGGACTTGCACAATATTGCCGCTGCGGTCAGTTGTAATTTGATGGGAAGTAGAGCGGACATCGCCGATCGCAACGCCGGCATCTATTTCTACCGAAACAGCAATATTGTGACCCGATCGCGTTCCCGGAGGCAAAACAGGCGGGTTAATGCGATCGGCAGCAGAACTATAGCCTCCCCTTGCTAAGGGGGGGGTCAGATTTCCCGAAATATAACGCGGCCCAACCACCATTGGAAACACAAATTCGTAATCGCCACCGGCAAACTTGAGACTTTCCGTGTAGCGAATCGTAACTTCAATTTTTTCTCCTGGCTTGATATTAGCGAGAAACTGAGTAAAAATATTGTCGCGTTCTTGTTCCAACAAACCAGCAGTCCTGCCTTGCTTTCTGGCTTGTTCGTAAATTTCCAAAGCTTCCTGGCGGCGTTTGATATCAGCTTTAATAATTCGTGAGCCTATTTTAATTTCCATATCATCCACCGCCGCTTCGTCGGGCAAAGGAAATACATAAACAGCTTCTATAGATTCAGGAAAAGGATTTTCAAACTTCTGAACAACTTCGACGCGGGAGATATTGCCAGCTATTTTGGCTTTAACTTCAGTCTGCTTGAGAGGAAAGACTTGTTCTGGAGTAGTATTGGGAGTTTTGACGAACAAACCGCCGACTCGACAGCTAGTTTTGGGCGATCGTCCGCCATTGCAATTAACATCGTTACTAGCGATGATTTTCGGCGACACAGACGAATAATTTTTCCCAGGATCTTTTGCTCGCGCTGCATTGGGAGCGAGCCACGCGCTACACTCGTTAGCGAAGCCCTCGAAGAGGAGCGCAGCGAGCAATGCCATACCAGTACAAAGCAACCGTTGAGGGGATAGAACGCAGACAAACTTCATAGCTGTTTTTTTTTAGCAGACTTGAGGTGCTTTGTATACCATGACTTTACCATTGCCGAAACGTTCCTGAGTTAGCTTTTTGGGAAAAATGACTGAGCGCGTAGGGCTGATTTTTGATTGACTTCACAGGCGCTAATCGGGGACTGGAACTTTTGTCTAGACTGCTGTGGGCTTCCATCCGTATTGGGGTGATGTCGGTTGGGGCGATCGTCGGCGAACCCAACCTAGAAGATTGTATGATAGTTAAATAATTAAATAACTCTAACCTCAACCTCTCAATCTCTAATAAATTGAAAAAGCCATGAATTTTATTAACCCCAAAACCGACTTTGCATTTAAAAAAATATTCGGCTCTGCTGACAGCAAAGACATTTTGATTAGCTTCTTAAATGCCATCCTCTACGAAGCGCAGCCAGTTATCGAAGATTTAGAAATTCTTGACCCTTATTTAGCTCCCAAAATCAAAGGAGTCAAAGATACTTACTTGGATGTTAAAGCTAAAATTGGTGGCAGCAAAACAGTGATAATTGAAATGCAGGTATTGAATGTAGAATCCTTTGAAAAGCGGATTTTATACAATGCTACCAAAGCTTACTCAGTGCAATTGAAAAGCGGAGAAAACTACAATCTATTAAATCCCGTGATTGCCTTGACGATTACAGATTTCCAAATGTTTGAGCATCTGGAAACAGTGATTTCGCGGTTTTGTATCAAAGAAAAAAACAATCGGGTCGAGTATTTGGCGGATGAATTAGAATTTGTATTTGTTGAGTTGCCCAAATTTGACAAGACTTTAGCAGAATTAGAGACTCTGACTGACAAGTGGATATATTTCATGAAAACCGCTCGGACTTTAAGGTCTGTGCCGGAAGAGTTGGGAAATGTACCGGAACTCCGCAAAGCTTTTGCAATTGCCAATGAAGCGAATCTCGATCCGGATGAATTGGAAGATTTAGAAAGGCGAGAAATTTTTATTCAAGACCAGCGCGGGGCAATTACCAAAGCTACCAGAATCGGGATAGAACAAGGAATCAGACAAGGCATCGAACAAGGCATCGAACAAGGCATTAAACAAGGAAATGTGACATTAATTGTTCGTCAGTTGGAGCACAGTGTCGGCGTGCTGTCGCCGGAGATTCAAACTCGCATCGCTCAGTTATCCGCTCAGCAATTACAGAGTTTAGGAGAGGCGCTATTAGACTTTGCCAGTGTGTCAGATTTGACAACTTGGTTGCAAGCACATAACAATCGTCAATAATTTGGTCAAATGGGTGTAGGGGGCAATCCCCCGTGGTTGCCCTTATGGATTACCTATGTCACATTTGAGTCTGACCTGACATTGAAACATCTAAAGTCGAAAATCCTATGAGCAAATTTGTGTTTGTGACTGGCGGCGTGGTTTCCAGCATCGGCAAGGGTATTGTCGGTGCTTCCTTGGGCCGCCTATTGAAGTCGCGGGACTATTCTGTCTCGATTTTGAAGCTAGACCCCTATATTAACGTTGACCCCGGCACTCTCAGCCCGTTTCAGCACGGAGAAGTTTTCGTGACGGAAGACGGTGCGGAAACTGACCTGGATTTGGGGCACTACGAGCGTTTTACCGATACTTCCATGTCTCGCCTCAATAGCGTCACCACGGGTTCCATTTATCAAGCGGTGATCAACAAAGAACGCCGCGGCGAGTATCAGGGGAGTACGGTGCAGGTGATTCCGCACATCACTAATGAGATTAAAGAGCGAATTCACCGAGTAGCCAAAAATACTAATCCCGATGTCGTGATTACGGAAATCGGCGGAACGGTGGGAGATATTGAATCTTTGCCATTTTTGGAGGCAATTCGCCAGTTTCGCAAGGATGTCGGCCGGCAAAATGTTGTGTATATGCACGTCACGCTGATACCTTGGATTCCTTCGGCTGGGGAGATGAAAACTAAACCGACTCAGCATTCGGTGAAGGAATTGCGGTCGATCGGCATTCAACCAGATATTTTAGTCTGTCGGTGTGATCGCCCGCTGTCTTTGGGCATGAAACAGAAATTGTCGGAATTCTGCAACGTCCCGGAAGAATGCGTCATCACATCTCAAGATGCTAAAAGTATCTACGAAGTACCCCTGATGATGGAACAGGAAGGTTTGGCCCAACAAACGCTCAATTTGCTGCAAATGGAACATCGCCAGCCAGATTTGCATCAGTGGCAAACTTTAGTCAACAGGCTTTACAGTCCCAATCACAAAATTGATATTGCTTTAGTTGGCAAATACGTGCGGTTGAACGATGCTTATCTTTCGGTAGTCGAAGCTTTGCGGCACGCGGCAATTGCGATCGGCTGCGACCTAAATTTGCACTGGATTAACTCAGAAGATTTAGAATCGGGAAACCTCGATAATTATCTCAAAGATATCAACGGCATTCTTGTACCGGGAGGTTTTGGGGTTCGGGGAGTGGACGGCAAAATAGCGGCGATCGAATATGCCAAACACCATAAAATACCCTTTTTAGGATTGTGTTTGGGGATGCAGTGTGCTGTGATTGAATGGGCGCGCCACATCGCACAACTAGAGGATGCCAACAGCGCTGAATTTGACCCGGATACATCAAATCCGGTAATTAATTTATTGCCAGAACAGCAAGATGTAGTCGATTTGGGCGGTACAATGCGACTGGGTTTGTATCCGTGCCGTGTCAACCCAGACACGCTAGCTTTCAAACTTTATCAGAAAGAAGTGATTTACGAGCGGCACCGCCATCGGTACGAATTTAACAACGCCTACCGCAATCTTTTCTTAGAATCAGGTTATGCAGTGTCCGGTACATCTCCAGACGGCCGATTAGTAGAAATGATCGAATTTCCCAACCATCCCTTTTTCATAGCCTGCCAATTTCACCCCGAATTCCAATCTCGACCTAGCACCCCCCACCCCTTGTTTCAAGGGTTTATCCAGGCCGCTAGCATCCAGGGAAAGCAGGATGTTTTAGAAGATGAGGGTCGCGACTTGGTGGCTGGGAAAGTTGTCGCAAACTGATCTCATATCATGTGCGATCGATTAGTTCTGATATATTAGATGTCTGTAGGGGCGGTTCAGAGTAGACAATATTCAAATCGCCCCGACAATGGACATTACAAAACCCGCCCAATAGACCAATAGGATTTTATAGGGGTCGCACTTATCGGACTAGATATCGGGCAGCATTCTCAACGAGTGAAAGACCTCACCCCCCAACCCCTATACTAGGGCTGGGGGGCTAGTACCGCAAGGGAGAAGGCAGAAGGCAGAAGGCGGAAGGCAGAAAGCAGAAGGTAAAAATTTGATATTTTTACTTAACTTTTTACAGATTTCAAGGGTGATACCAGTTTCCCAAAAAAATGCAACTTTAGGCAACTTCCCAACCCAGATAGTCATCAGTCATGCCCAATCTAAAATCTACAATCTAAAATCTAAAATGGTAGGAGTTGTCAAACTATCCTAAAATACCAGGAAACACAGGTTTGAGGAGGCTTTGTGGCTTATTGGAGCAAAATTACTTATGAGAAAAGTACATACATAATTGACCTTGACACTATTAGTGCTTTTTCTAGCGAACTGGATAACAAGCGTCTCACCTTTTGGCTGCCTAATAGCAGTCAGCCGATTATCCTCAATCCCCAAGGCAATTATGAGGCTTACAAGCAAGTTCTCGATTACCTCAAAAAAACCATTGATCGCAATTCTAGAGGTTCGTGGATTAAAATTCATTATGACCGCAAAGAATTTGCGATCGATATGAGTCGAATTAGCTCTTTTGCTTGCGAACAGAACGGTCGGCTAAGCTTTTGCCTGCCTGACAGCGCAACTAATATTATTATCCTCCGCCAAAACAACCCGGAAACTTATCAAGAAATTCAGGAATACATTAAAAATACGACTGGACAATCTCTGCCATGAAGCAGTAATTAGTCATTAGTCATTAGTCATTAGTCATTAGTCATTTGTCATTAGTTAGAAGCATGAACAATGAAGGATGAACGGAGACTATGTTTAGTAACTCCTCACATTCATTTTATTTTTTTTAGCTAAAGTGCTTAGGTAGCACCCTCATTTTAGATATTAAAAAAGCGCAGTAAAATGCGCTGCTTTTTTAAATTTTAACTATTGAACAAGCTGCCAAGCTAATTTTGCTGCCCCTACCATGCCTGCTTGATTGCCCAATTCAGCCACCAATAACTGTAAATCTTCGCGAGAACTCGGCAGTACACGTTGCTCAATTTCTTCTCGAACCTTCGGCAAGAAAAATTCTGCACCTGCACTAATTCCACCGCCGATAATAATAGCTTCCGGCGTCAAAATATAAATGAGACTTGCCATACCGATACCCAGATAACGCCCGTAATTTTGCCAACATTCTAAAGCTTTGGCATCTCCAGACTTAGCTAAATTGGCTAATTCTAGAGGTTCCAAACCCGTTTCCCGGCGAATTGCTTGCACCGAAACGTACTGTTCTAAAGAACCGCGATTGCCGCTGTTGCACTCCGGGCCGTCGGGATTTATAGTAATCAATCCTAGTTCTCCGGCCGCGCCTTGATGACCTACAAATAGTTTATCGTCTAGGATAACTGCACCGCCGACTCCTGTACCTAAAGTTATTAAAATTAGGTCTTTAAATTGCCTTCCTGCGCCCAACCAAGCTTCTCCCAATCCGGCACAGTTGGCATCATTTGCTAATATTGTCGGCAGGCCGATTTTAGCTTCCAACCAGTCAGCGAGGGGGACGTTATGCCAGTTTTTGAGGTTAATTGCTACTCTGGCTATGCGGCCGGTGGCATCTGCGGGGCCCGGAGTGCCGATGCCGATCGCACTTACAGCATTTTCGGTCGGATGCAGTTGTAAAATAGCATCGGTCATTGTAGCTAAAACTGCTTCTGGCGTTGCCGGTTGAGGGGTTGGGACAGTTAAGGATTGGTGGCAAATGCCGTCTTCGCTAAATCTGCCTAGTTTAATTGCGGTTCCGCCTAAGTCAATGCCGATTACTTGTGTCATTCGATTTGGATTTGGGATGCAAGGATCTGGGATTAATCCTAATAGTATAAACCTATTGTATGGTGCGCCATGCACCTCTTATCAATTAAGTTTCTAGTGAGGACTTCAGTCCTAAAATTTCTATTTTTACTGTATGATAATTAGCGACGGAAAATGCGCTTAATTCTTAATAGTATCATACGGTTCGCAATACCTAGCAAAAATTAGGGATACCAGCGAGTTCGCCTATGGAATTTCGCCTAACTTACGTTGCGCTACCTCTCGGTTGTGCAAAGCATCGTGATAGTCTGGTTGGAGAGCAATTGCCTGATTATAAGATGCGATCGCATCTTCAAATCTTCCTAAATTATACTGCTCATTCCCTCGATCGCACCACGCCTCAGCCTCTACATTAACTTCCAATTCTTCCTCCGCAGCCTCAGCGCCTCTGCGATTCCCTTCCCCAGAAAAACCCAAACCATCCCCAACAAACACCGCCTCAATCACCCTCCCCTTTGTATCCTCCTCCTCAACCTCCGGCAGCGGAAACCGTGTCAATATCTCCCGGCCAATTTGCCTCGCCACCTCTGACAATTCCCCGCTGCCAATTCTACCTAACAATACCAGCCGCTGCGCTAATTCCTGAAGCGATGCCACCGCATCCGTAGCAGCGGTATCATCATGTTCTCCCTCTAACAATCTTTCCCCAAACCGTTGCAGCCAAGCAGCCAATTCACCATCTTTAAGGCGTTTTGCGATTAAGAATCCCGCTACATCGCCTCGACTCCAGCCAGCATTCACCCCTTCCAGGATTTCCATGAATTTCGACTCGTATTCCGCGTCAGTTACGGTTGGGCGGATGGGGGTATTTCCCGGCGGTGGGGTGGATGGGGTTGGGGTTCCGAACAGCCGCTGAATTAGTCGTTTGAAGAATTGCAGAATTTTGTTGAGCATTTGTGAAGTTGGGAGGGTGGGGTATTTTCTATTTTATAGCAATTATCAAAAGTTGGATTACATATAGATTGTCCGCGATATCTGTAGGGACACGGCAGTGCCGTGTCCGCGATTGCGACGCACCGCGAACAATCACATGAAGTAGAATTAATCAATTAGAATTAATCTACTTTAAAAGCGGATAATACAGTTCTCCTGTTGAGTTGATATAACCGGCCCTATCGCCCGCTAAATTCCCCGTTCCCATGAATACGTCAACTCTCCCTGCGCCTTTGATTGCACCGCCAGTATCTTGATCCAAAACGTACCGATTCACGGCATTTTGTTCGAGTTGTCCCGCCGTATTCGGATAAGGGATTTTTGTACTAATTAATGCTAGTGCACCAGGGGGCATTAAGGCTTTGTCGGTGGCGATCGACCTTTCGGCAGTTACTGGAACTCCAATGCTTCCTGTGGCTGGAACTCCATTAGTATCCCGGAAGAATACAAAGCTTTCATTTTTCGGCAAATATTTGTTCATATCTGCGGGAAAGTTGGTGAAATATTCCCTTAGTTTCGGCAAGTTTAACTCTTCTAAAGTAAACTTTCCGTCTTTAACTAATTCTCGTCCGACTCCTGTATAGCTGTGACTGGTTTTGCCTGCAAAACCGACGGTCATCACGCTACCATCTGTTAGCTGCAATCTCGCAGAACCTTGGACGTGCACGAGAAATGCTTGGAATCGATCGCGCAACCAAACTAATTCTAATCCTCGCAGCAATCCTTTACTTGCCTGCAAAGCATCTTCGCCTTCTAATTGCAATCTTGTCGGGTGAGGTTTCGGCCAAGATGCCATGTTTGGCGGCATCCGGTACAGGGGATAACGGTATTCGGAATTAGCCGTGCGAGATGCTGCATAAGTCGGCTCGAAATAACCTGTAAATGCGACTGTTCCTTTGCCATCTTTGCCCGTAGATTTGTAAAATACAAATTCGCGCTTGACTGATTCCTGAAGTTGTGCGGGGGTTGTGGAACTGACAACTAATTGGCGGAATCGATCGAGGGAACGCCGAACTCGATCGCGCGTAACTCCTGCTACTGGATAGCGGCTGTAAGCAGTGGCGGCGGCCGATGTATTGAGATAGCGGAGGCTGTGGTCGATCGACCTTAACAGCAATTCTTTATCGCCCGGTTTGCCATTTTCGCCCCAGATTTGAGCGTCAAAGGCGATCGACTCCAACTCACTCGCTTGTAATTGATTTACACTCATTGGTTGCAGAGATGGAACTGCAACGGCGGGCACCGAAAAAGCGATCGCCAAAACGCAACAGGCGAGCGCTAATATCTGATAGCGGAAAATTTTGCTCAATTTCCAATCTTTCCTACTCAATTGATTATTTTCCTTATTCATCGAATCTCTCAACGCTAGAAGTAAATACCGGTTCCACGCGAATTGCGAGAACGCTGGTAGGCCGAACTACCATGTATTCGCCTTGAATATTTTTGATCGGGACATTAACAAATTCTGACGAATCTTGTTTGGGAACCAGAGTTTTATACCACTGTTGAAAATCTTGCAGCGTTGAAAAACGGATTTCTTCGCGGTGGCCGCCCTCAAGCAGCAGGTGTACGGAATATTCGCTGGGTGTTCTAGGCATAGGAGATGGGGAGAGTTGTTGCAGGACAATCTAAAATCTAAAATCTAAAATCTAAAATTGATGTGGTTGCCCTCAAGCAGCAGGTGCACGGAATATTCGCACTTGAGTTCTAGGCATATCTTGATTTTTGATTTTTGATTTTTGATTTTAAGCTTTTGGAACGATTCCATATTTTACCTCTTCCTCGGCGCATTCCCTCATCTAGTAGGTTGGATTGAGCCAGAGGGAGAGACGGGAGAGGGGGAGACTGGGAGAAGCCGATGGTGGGAGACACCGGAGAGTTGTTGCAGGAGGAAAATCTCAATCTAAAATCTCAAATCGATAGAGGGGGAGACTGGGAGAAGCCGATGGTGGGAGACACCGGAGAGTTGTTGCAGGAGGAAAATCTCAATCTAAAATCTCAAATCTCGAATCTAAAATCGATTGACGGCAGCCCCCATCTGCGGCTACGCTGTGAAATTAAGGCTGCTTTGCTCAAAGAGGAAGCAGCCCACGTCGCTCAAAAATCTAGTTGCACTGCCCAAAGCTGCTACCAACAGCAATGGACAGCTACCGCCAAACTGAGTAAGCAGTATGGAGGCTAATGGAGAATTTTAACATTCTCTGTAGCCGCCCTGCTCTGTGTTAACGTGCGGGGCGGCTGGGTTTTTGGGTTTTCCTAGAAAACCAAAAACCAGGAGACCATATTATGTCACAGGAATTCCTACCTGACGATAACTTTTCCGCGCGTCCAAATGACGACTCAGCATTATCCGAACAGGAAGTCGTGCGGATCACGGTTGTCGGTTCCCGCGCAGCCGTGTTAGAAACCATCCACACCTTGTACCGACTAGGATTTGCCCAAGTCGGCGATTGGAGCCCGCCACAGCGAGGTGCAAAGCCGGGACAAGTGATAAGCGTACTCATTCGCCGATCGCGCAAAGCCTAAAAATAGGATCAAATGCGGTAGGGACACTCCAAGATCCCTTCTTCGTGTCAACAATCGCCTGAAACCATTGATAAATCTCGCTTTTAGCTAAGTCTAGATCCCCCTAAATCCCCCTTAAGAAGGGGAGTAGGGGTTGACTTTGAGAATACTCTTGTCCCACCCCCTACTCCCCTTTTTAAGGGGGGCTAGGGGGGATCTAGATTTAATACTCAAACAACAGTCTGTGATTGGGTTAGACGTTAAGTTGGCACCAATGGGTTCTTGGAGTGTCTCTACAATGATTAATCGTGCGGAATACAGGGATTGTGTATTTTAGAACACGATTTGACCGCAACACTTAAAATAGTCTTGATTTACCGATCGACTGCACCCTTTTCTCATCAATATTTCTGGTTAGCTGGGGGTGTCTGTGGGCCGGAGTTGCGAGGTTCTGCTTCCAAAATGCTGAGAATGGTGCACAATTTCAAATTAACAACAAAACTTGCACTATTTTGAGTAAGCTTTGGGGGGAACAGCTTAGAAAGCCTGTTTCTAAGACTGATGCAAAATATCAAATTAATCCTCCACCTTGTCCAATTACTAATTACGAACCTATGCCCCGTCGTCAAGACTTAAAAAAGATTCTTCTTATTGGTTCCGGCCCAATTGTTATCGGTCAAGCGTGCGAATTTGACTATTCAGGGACACAAGCTTGCAAAGCTTTGCGAGAAGAAGGTTTTGAAGTAGTGTTGGTGAATTCCAACCCTGCAACGATTATGACCGATCCGGAAACTGCCGATCGCATTTACATCGAACCTCTAACACCTGCCATCCTCGAACAAATCATTGCTAAAGAAAGACCTCAAGCAATTTTACCAACAATGGGCGGTCAAACGGCGCTAAATTTAGCAGTTGCCGTCGCTAAAAATGGCGTTTTAGAAAAATACAACGTCGAGTTGATTGGTGCTAAGTTGCCAGCAATTGAAATGGCAGAAGATCGGCTATTATTTAAGGAAGCGATGGCGCGAATTGGTGTCGCCGTTTGCCCTTCTGGAATTGCCAACACTCTCGACGAAGCCAAAGCAATTGGTCACCAAATCGGCAGTTATCCGTTAATTATTCGTCCTGCTTTTACAATGGGAGGCACGGGAGGCGGCATTTCTTACAATCAAGAAGAATTTGAAGAAATGGCACAAGGCGGGATTGATGCCAGTCCAGTATCGCAAATTTTAATCGAACAATCTTTGATTGGTTGGAAAGAGTACGAACTGGAAGTAATGCGAGATTTGGCAGATAATGTGGTGATTATTTGTTCGATCGAGAATCTCGACCCGATGGGCGTCCACACCGGCGATTCTATCACCGTCGCCCCGGCGCAAACTCTCACAGACAAAGAATATCAGCGCCTGCGAGATGCTTCGGTGAAAATTATTCGCGAGATAGGAGTTGAAACCGGCGGTTCCAATATTCAATTTGCCGTCAATCCTGTTAACGGAGATTTCATCGTTATTGAAATGAACCCTCGGGTTTCCCGTTCCTCCGCCTTGGCCTCGAAAGCAACTGGTTTCCCTATTGCAAAAATGGCGGCAAAATTAGCGGTAGGTTACAGCCTAGACGAAATTTCCAACGATATTACCAAGAAAACTCCGGCGTCTTTTGAGCCGACAATTGACTACGTGGTGACGAAGATTCCCCGATTTGCCTTTGAAAAGTTCCCCGGTTCCGAACCGACTCTAACAACGCAAATGAAGTCTGTTGGGGAGGTAATGGCGATCGGGCGCAGCTTCAATGAATCCTTCCAAAAAGCCCTGCGGGGATTGGAAACAGGCCGCGCAGGTTTCGGGTGCGACAAACCGGAAAAATTGCCGAGTTTGGAACAAATTCGCGCCGGATTGCGGACGCCAAATCCCGATCGCATTTTTACAGTTCGCCACGCGATGATGATGGGAATGTCGGTGGAAGATATCTTCGAGTTTACAGGAATCGATCCTTGGTTTTTGGATAAAATGCAGGAATTGCTGGAAACTGAGAAGTTCTTGAAACGAACGCGGTTGGAAGAGTTGACAAAAGAGACAATGTTTGAAGTAAAGCAATTGGGTTTTAGCGATCGCCAAATTGCTTATGCCACCAAAACATCGGAAGATCAAGTCCGCGCTTACCGCAAACAGTTAGGCGTAATTCCGATTTACAAAACAGTCGATACCTGTGCCGCTGAATTTGAAGCGTTTACACCCTATTATTATTCCACCTACGAAGCGGGAGCGGCAATTTGGGAAGTGGGCGATGAAGAAAAGAAAGTTTCGTCTGTAGGCCACAGTCTCGCGCCGGAGTCGGAAGTTTTGCCTTCTACCAAACGAAAAGTGATGATTTTAGGTGGCGGGCCGAACCGGATCGGACAGGGAATTGAGTTTGATTACTGCTGCTGTCACGCTTCCTATTCCCTAGGAGAAGACGGGTTTGAGACAATTATGGTCAACTCGAACCCGGAGACGGTTTCGACGGATTATGATACGAGCGATCGCCTGTATTTTGAACCGCTAACAAAAGAAGATGTTCTCAACATCATCGAAGCCGAAAATCCCGAAGGAATAATTATTCAGTTTGGCGGACAAACCCCACTGAAATTAGCGCTTCCTTTACAAAAAGCTCTGGAAAATCACCCCGATGTACAAACAAAAATCTGGGGAACTTCGCCGGATTCCATTGATACTGCTGAAGACAGGGAGCGATTTGAAAAGATTCTGCGGGAGTTGGATATTCAGCAAGCTGCTAACGGTTTGGCTCGTAGTTTTGAGGATGCTTTAATAGTAGCTCAACGGATTGGTTATCCGGTAGTGGTGCGACCCAGTTACGTATTAGGCGGGCGAGCAATGGAAATTGTTTATTCCGATGCTGAATTGGAACGTTACATGACCTATGCCGTGCTAGTAGAACCCGATCATCCGATTTTAATTGATAAGTTTTTGGAGAATGCGATCGAGGTTGATGTCGATGCGATCGCCGATGTTACTGGCAATGTGACGATCGGCGGTATTATGGAGCACATTGAGGAAGCGGGAATCCACTCCGGCGACTCTGCTTGTTCTATCCCTTACCAAACGCTTCCTGATGCAGCTTTGGTAACAATCCGCCGCTGGACTGTAGAATTAGCAAAATCCCTGAAAGTAATCGGGTTGATGAATATTCAATTTGCTGTTCAAGGGGAAGAAGTTTTCATTTTGGAAGCTAACCCGCGCGCTTCTAGAACAGTGCCTTTTGTCTCCAAGGCGATCGGAGTTCCCTTAGCAAAAATGGCCTCGCGAGTCATGTCTGGCAAAACTCTAGAAGCTTTAGGTTTTACTGAAGAGATTATACCCACTCATGTTTCGGTAAAAGAAGCTGTATTGCCCTTTGCGAAGTTTCCGGGAACTGATACCTTGTTAGGGCCAGAAATGCGATCGACCGGCGAAGTCATGGGAATTGACACCGATTTTGGCAAAGCCTTTGCCAAAGCTCAATTAGGTGCTGGACAAATGATGCCGCTGTTGGGAACCGTGTTGGTTTCGATGCGCGATCGGGACAAACTAGCGGTTGTACCCGTTGTCAAGGAATTCTTAGAATTGGGTTTCAGAGTAGTCGCAACCCACGGGACACGCAAAGTTTTGCAAGAGCAAGGTTTAGAGGTAGATTTGGAATTGAAACTGCACGAAGGGCGGCCGAATTTGTTGGATTCGATCAAGAATGAGAAAATTCAACTAATTATCACCACACCTTCCGGCGAAGAATCTCGATCCGACGGCATCTTTATCCGCCGCACAGCTTTGACTTACAAAATCCCGATTATTACCACAATAGCCGGTGCCAAAGCGACAGCAGCGGGAATTCGATCGCTCAAATCCCACCCGATGGAAGTAAAAGCAATTCAAGATTATTACCCGCAAAGCTAGAGGGCGAAACACCCTATGTTTAGGGTGTGCAGCGCGAACTATTAGTGTCAACTTAAGCTTTTAGTCCGCCAGTCCTCGCGTTCACCCGGCAGTCCGCCAGGGAATGAATTCCCTGTCTTATAGCGAAAGTCCTCTCGAAGAGGACTGAAGAACTCATTAGTCCTCATAGCGAGGACTTTCGCTTTGAGGCTCTTGTTTCAAACGCTGCTGGACTGAGGGTTTAAGGTTAAGTTGACACCAATGGCCGCGCACCTTACCCTAAACATCAGGTGCACGCCACCAAAACCTAATCTGCATCGGAATCTAAAACTCCGCTAGACAGCATCAACCTCGGCCAAACTAACAAGAAAAAACCCATCCAAGCTAATAAAGGAATCGCGACTAAAAAAGTTATCCAAACAGTTTTTAATAAAAACCAACTACCGCTAATCAGACTCGTGCCTGTCAAAAGAATCGACCAAGGTTGACACCACCAAGGTTTGTAACTCCAAGGACTAATAGCTTTTTGATTGGAAAGTTTTTTATCAGAAATAGATTTCATATTTTTAGTGATTGTTTATGGAGAATAGTCTGGCTAGCTGGATTAACAGAAGTTAAACATTCATCACCTCTTCTGCTGTCAGCGTTAATTCGGGGAAAGTCTGCGACACAATTCGTTCGCTGCCTTTAAACGCGCTTCTTTGATAGTTGCCATCTGCATCCACAAGGTGGACAAATACAGTTGGAATTTTGGGATTTCCCAGAAATTCCCGGCTGCCAATTGCTAAATCATCGACAATCCAATACTCAGGAACTCCGAGGCGCCGATACTCGTCCAATTTGTCTATATAATCGTCCTCCCAATTTGTTGATGTTACTTCTACAGCCAGTTGAATTGGTTCCCACAATGCAGCATAAGCAGAACGGTTCGATCGCCACAAATCGCGATCTATTACGCTGACATCCGGTCTCCGCCCTTGTTCGATGCCGGTTTTAGTTACAGTTCTGATAACGGCGGTATTTTTGACTACATAATTTAAACTTAGCCGTTTAATTTCATCTTTAAATGAGTCCGACGTAAAATCAGCAACATCCTCATGATTTCTTGTGGCATTCATCTCTACAATTTCTCCATTTACCAGTTCATAGAGTCCATTTTCTGGACATTCTACAAGGAATTGGTCAAATGTTAATTTTTGCGTAACTGTTGCAATCATAAGATTCTTCCTTATTTTGCAGTAATACTATTAGTCTATATTACCACAGGCAGGAATGAATTTGTTTTTTTGACCGCAGACATCCAATTATAAAATCTCAAATCTACAATTAAAAATCTCAAATCGATTCAGGTAAATGGTAAAATACGATCGCCATCGGGCAGATTGAGTTAAATATGTCACCTACTTGCTAGGGTAGAAAGTAACAAACCTAGAAATCGAGCCACTCCCAGGTCAACCCCGAACCATGAGACTAGACGAAGCCGTAGAATTTGCCGAAAACCCAGAGCCGCGCTGTCCCTGCGTCCTCCTGCTGGACACCTCCGGCTCCATGCAAGGCGCACCCATAGATGCCTTGAATGAGGGGCTGGAAATTTTTAGGAATGACCTAATTAAAGACGAACTAGCTAAAAAGCGCGTCGAAGTCGCGATTATTTCATTTGACAATCATATCAAGGTCGTGCAAGACTTCGTGACCGCCGACCAGTTCGAGACGCCACTGCTGACAGCTCAAGGACAAACCCACATGGGCGCAGGGATTCAGCTAGCATTAGATACCATTGCGGCCCGCAAATCCGAATACCGCAACAACGGCATTACCTACTACCGCCCGTGGGTATTTATGATTACTGACGGCGAACCTCAAGGCGAATCCGACGATGTTGTGGAAATAGCAGCACAGCGGATTAAAGAGGAAGAAATTAATAAGCGCGTGGCATTTTTTGCAGTCGGAGTGGAAGGTGCTAATATCACCCGTCTGGCGCAAATTGTCGAGCGCACGCCTGTAAAGTTGAGAGGACTAGACTTTAGAGAGATGTTCATCTGGCTTTCGGCTAGTATGCAGAGAGTTTCTCACTCGAAAATTGATGAACAAGTAGCACTGCCACCACCCGGATGGGGAACTGTTTAGTTATTAGTCATTGGTCATTGGTCATTGGTCATTAGTCATTGGTCATTAGTAAGAGTGCCGTGTCCCTACGGCACTGTCGTGTCCCTATAATGGCTAGTACCTACGAACCCAGAAAAGTGCTGTAATTAGGGATAAATAAACCCGTCCAGACTTTGCATAGTTGTGAATTTACGAAGTTTTGAGTTAAAGAGTTATTAATGCAGAATTCATCCTTTAATTGGCAAGTTGTAGCGGCATCGGTGATAGGTACGAGCCACGAAAAAAGATCGCAGCCTTGTCAAGATGCTCACTGCTGGCGTCTCTTGCCAAACGGTGTTTTAGCGGCAGCGGTTGCCGATGGTGCGGGCTCCGCAGCACTCGCAGAAGTTGGGGCAAAAATTGCTGTGGAAGCGGTTGTTGAAACGCTTTGCCAGCAACAGGAAAGGCTGCCTGAAAATGACGATGAATGGCAGGTATTCTTGACAGCATCACTGCAAGCTGCGCGGGCGCAGGTGGAAGCAGAAGCGGCAGTGCGGGAAGTGGCTGCGAGAGATTTAGCCTGCACTTTAATTGCGGTTGTTGCTACGCCAGAATTAATCGCAGTTGCTCAAATCGGCGACGGTGCGGCGGTAGCAGGTGATAGTGCAGGAAATGCGATCGCCCTGACTGTACCTCCCTGCGGGGAATACATCAACGAAACTATCTTTTTGATTTCGCCGAATGCGATAGAAACAGCGCAATTTCAGGTACTGCGGGAAAAACTGCGACACTTGGCCGTTTTTTCCGACGGCTTGCAAATGCTAGCTCTCAAAATCCCAGAAGGCACGCCACATGGGCCGTTTTTTGCGCCTTTGTTTCGGTTTTCTGGCGAGTGGAAAGAAGAGGAAGATGCGAAACAGCAGTTAGAGTCATTTTTGCGATCACCCCGTGTTTCCGAGCGCACCGATGATGACTTAACATTATTGTTAGCAACTTTTTCGAGCAATGTTTAGTCTGTTCAACTCCACTTACAAAAAGCGGATAAAAAATTATGACAGATCCACGAATTAGTGCCAGAAGCTTGTTGCGAGAAACATTTGCTACTACGGGGCCTATATACGCTCCCCTGTTGATAATCAACTCTCCCAGTTTGATATTTGCCACGCTCAATAGTTTGGGCAAGCTAGGTTCAGCAGGTGTTGCTTTCAATATTATCTACTGGTTCGTGGCAATTCCTTTGTTGTCGGGAGCCATGATTTTCTACACTTACCGAAGTTTGACAAAAAATCCCGTAACTGTGGGTCAGGCCTTCAATCAAGCAAACAGAAGATTGCTGCAACTCATTGGGGCTTATATTATGTGTTTGCTGCTGGTGCTTGCTGGCTGCATTGCACTAATAATTCCCGGGCTTTATGTATCATATCGCTTAATGTTTTCATTTTACGCTACCGTCATTGATAACTCTTCGGCGCTGGACAGTATTAGTAGCAGCTGGGAATTAACAAAAGGGCGCTGGTGGTTAGTATTTCGATCGTATTTTCTGATAGTTTTGGTGGCTTTTGTGCCAATAGTTTTGATTCTCATATTAATCAGTTCGACGGGAAATTTGCTAGCATCTCAGCTTGTGGGTAATGTACTCGGATTTTTAGCCGCACCGTTGATGAATGTTTATTTGGTTTTATTGTACCTGCGCCTGCGGGAATCGGCAGCAACTATTAAATAGACATCTCCTAAAAATCAAGTCAAGGGCTGTCAGGATACCTACCCCACAAAAATTGTTAGCGCTGTCTCGCGAGCGGTGAAAATTTGGCGCGGTTCTATAATAAAATCGAGGTGTCAACAATTCTTCTTTAGTTTGTACAGTAGGTCGTCATTTGCAAGCACAAGAGATTAAGGATAAGCTCAACTCCCTAATTAGCGACGCAGATCTAATAGATCCGAGTTTGGCGAGAAGATTGGATGAAATCAATCGCTGGGTGAAAGATGTTAAACCCGGTTCGCTAACGGCTAAAAAATTTGTGATGGCTTTTTTGCTGCAGCTTATCCGAGATTCTCAGGTTTGGCTGGCAGTTCAATCTCTACCTTCGGAAAGAGAACAGCAAGCCGCGTTTGAGTTAATGACTCCGGGGGAAAGGTATTGGTACAGCTATCTATTTCCTAAATGGCTGAGCGAAAATGATCGCAAATTTTATATCTGGAAACAAAAACTCAAGGCCGGCAAATTCCATCCGGGTGATGATATCGTGATTCGTGCGATCGCAGCCCGAATTGTCGATCGCCAAGGCACTGTTTTGTATCGATATGTTGCAGATCTTTCTATGGCAACCGATTCGATCGTTAGCAGTCGCCAACAGCAGCCCCTCTGCATTCAAGTCACAACTCTTTCGGATGAATTCTCTGAACAAAAATATCAGAATTGGCAACAAACTCTTCAAGATTGGGGGATTGACAGAGGATTATTTTTAAGTTATGATAAAAACGATGCAAATTTCCTGAATCAGTTAGTTAACATTGCATTATATAATAGTGATAATTTGCCCGCAGGTCGTTACCTCAAGTTCCCGTAAATCAAGCATATCTGCTGCTGAGAATAGTTCGACTGCTAAAAACTTGGTGAAAAAAAATTTGACTAACTCACATATTGCACAATTTTCGACAAAGCCAAAAACCTAAGCCCCAGCCTGCTTCGGGAAAAGGGAAAACAGACCAAGCTTTTTCCTCTCCTTTTCAGTCTCCGGGAGGGGTTTGCCAGACACTGGCAAGAGGTGTTTGATACGAAGGCTAAGCAATGGGAACATTTACCGCAGCAATCAATCGGGTGAAATAACGAGCAACTCGGCCTAAATTGAATTGAGATTTGATTTAATTGCGGTGAAATTGTTGGAAATAAAATCTAATTACATCAAAATCAAATACTATGACAGTACAAGGTACACATACCGTTGAAAATAACTTGCAAAAAGTCTGGGAAGAACTGGAAGCAGCCAGAAAAATGCAGGATGAATGGATGAATTACGGGGTAGATTTTGTAGATTTGTATGTGGAAGATGCGGGCGGTGATTGGTTGGAAAAGTGGGGTAAATGTGAAGAAGAATTAGAGCTAATAAAAAATAAAAAGGTAGATATTGAAGCAGTCAAAGCAGCGATCGACATTCCCAGCTTTCAGCAGACAAAACTGCTGGAAATTGCCTTCAATTGCCGTTATTCTACCAGCTATTACTCCGATCGCCCAGAGGAGTCTCCCGCTTGGCAAGAGGTTAAGTACAAACGGCTGTCACTCTTAGGGAGAGCGATTTTCGGTGCTGTTGTTAGCGATTACCTCTACCGCGAATATCCAGAACTCGAGCCCGATGCTATCTCAACCTTAAAAGCTCGTTTAGCAGAACCTGAAAAACTTGCGGATTTTGCACAGAAATTGAAATTAAACGAACTCAGTTGGGGCGTATGGAATGGGAAAGGAACAGAAGAAAGCGAGTACAATAGAGTTTTTCCTGAGACTTGTGAAGCTTTGTTTGGCGCGATTTACTTGGAGTTTGATCGCGATTTTTTTCGTGGGGGAAACTGGCTGATTCAGCACTTGATTGAACCAAATGTTGGGCAGCATGGGGATCTCACTCAGCAGCGACAAATAGGACCCGAAAACGAGGTAAAACGCCGGGAAATCCTGGGGGCGGATATTCTAGATGCGATCGCGATCGACTATTTGTACAACCGCTTTCCCGAACGCAACGCCAGCCAGCTAACTCGCTGGAAAAATATGTTAGTGACCAAAGAGATTTTTCCCAAAGAGTTTAAGGCCAAATTAGGCAGTCATTACCTAGAGTTGGAAAGCAATTTCTCGCGTACCCGCGACTGGTTGGTGGATAACTTTATCAAAACCGCAGTTGACGAACTGCTAGAGGAAAGCGAAACTCAACCAGAATATGTGATTGACAGTGCGAACCCGGAATCGCTGCCAGAATTGGTCAGCCGGATTACAGACAAAAAGTGGAAAAATGAATTTGTGAGAGTTGTCAGCATTTTGCAACCTGCTGACGAACTTTTGCTGCTGATGCAACAAAAATTAGACAGTATGGTGGCTAAAGATGAAACTTTGCAGCAGTTGCTAATCTGGGCCAATCACAAGTCTCAGTTAGTGCAAAGGAATTTTAAACCACTCGAAATTCGCGCTTTTTATGTAGCCTTAGTTTGCGTACTTAATTTGGCTTTGACTCGCGTCCTCGATCCGAGTGTGAAGTTTGATAGATCGAAAGTTTGTAAGTTGCGAAGTTGTTTGGCAAAGGCTGGCAAAAATGTAGAATTTGCAGATGCTAACGAGTCTCTGAAGTTGGCCTTTGATAATGAGGATGTGGCGTGTATCTTGGTTGGCATTTGGGCGCTGGATATTGAACCAGAACTTAAACAATTGCTGGCACAATTTCAGACTGAGATGCCAGATTTGCAAAACTGGAAAAAGTGGCGCAAAGAGTGCGGTTGCACTTGGCTAGCAAAATTCAAAACTGCGATCGGCTACAATTTATATTTGGGCCCCCAACAGAAAACTTTGCTGCAACAGTATTACTATGCCCACAACTTGCTGGTGGAATGCCTCAACAGCGATAATTGTCAGGTGACACCGGCCGTCAGACAAAAAATTGAGGATAAAATGTTGTTATTGTCGGTGGATTTGAAGCTGGTTCATATTTAATTTGGATAGCATGGAGGGGCGGGACGCCCATCCCACTAATGGATGGACGGGCGGGACGCCCATCCCACTAACAGCAACAGGGCTTACCCACTCCCACCCAAGAAATCGGGTTTTTTACCGAATCTGCGGGCTGCAATGCGTCTTTTGGTGAAAAACTCGGTCTCTCCTCATCGGTGCCTAAGTCATAAGAAGGGTAAGATTTAATGGGCAAGTCAAATTTATTAAGTGATGGCTTCCAAATCCTGTATCCCATAACGGAATTCTATGCAGTTGCAGCGCCAATTTAGCGGACAACTGATTGCGATCGACACCAAAACCGCGATCGCCAGTGGGGGTGAAGGTCGCATCTACCCGATCGCCCAAGACTCGTCCCTTGTAGCCAAAATCTACCACAAACCGACAGACGAAGACGGCGACAAACTCACAGTCATGTTCAGTATGCCGCCGGATGCGCCGATCGCGGAACCGGGACACGCTTCCATTGCTTGGCCGATCGATTTGCTGCATACTGTCGGCGGGCGAGAAAAAATCGTCGGTTTTGTGATGCCGCGCGTCAACAAAGTGATGCCGGTACACACTTTCTACACTCCCAAAACCAGGCGCGAACAAAAACCGCTATTTAGCTATCTTTACCTCCACCGTACCGCCAGAAATCTCGCCTCGGCTGTAAATGCCCTTCACGTCAGGGGTTACGTCATCGGTGACGTAAACGAGTCGAACATTCTCGTGACGGATACGGCGTTGGTAACGCTGGTAGACACGGATTCGTTTCAAGTCCGCGATCCTTATACGGGTTACGTTTATCGGTGTCCTGTGGGGAAACCCGAGTTTACGCCGCCGGAGTTGCAGGGGCAGACTTTCCGCGATATCGATCGATCTCCAGAGCACGATTTGTTCGGTTTAGCGGTATTAATTTTTCAATTGCTGATGGAAGGTACGCATCCGTTTTCGGGAGTTTATCTCGGTAGCGATGAACCACCGTCTTTGGAAGCGAGAATTCGATCGGGCCATTTCCCTACAGGTACGAAACGGATTCCCTACCGCCCGATGCCGGCTGCGCCTCCTTTTGAGATGCTGAATCCCCGGCTGCGGCAACTGTTTATCCGCTGTTTTGAGGAAGGGCACGGCAATCCTGCGGCGCGCCCGGATGCGAAAACCTGGGTGAATGCGATTCGGGAAGCCGAAGATGCTTTGGTAACTTGCAGCAGAAATAGTCAGCATAAATACGGAAATCATCTCAGTCGATGCCCTTGGTGCGATCGGGCAAAACTCCTGAAAGGGCGCGATCCGTTTCCTTCACGGCAAGCAATCAGCCACGGATTGCACTTGCAGCCTGCGAAAATCAAGCGTAAAAAGCCCCAACCACCGCCTGTCGTGGCCCAGCCCGCAATGCGTCGGCAACAGCCAGCCACGGGGCTGTCACGCCCTCTAGGCCAGTACGCAGTGCCGTTGCTACCGATGCCGATGTCTTCTCGGAGTCGGACTCCTGCGCCTCAGCTTCCCGTGGGCAAGTTTGAGCGCATTTTTCAGGATGCTGCTTGGGGAGGTGTTTGGGGTAGTTTGTGTTTGGCGGCGATCGGGGGGATTTATTCGGCAATAGCTGAGGGCGGCAGTGCTATTTTGGGGGCGATTTTTGTTGGTTCGATTTGGGGCTGTTTTTTTGGGGTGATGTGGGGGGTTTTTACTTTGCCGCCGAATCAGATTTGGCGGAAGTGGGGCGGAGTTTTGGTGGGGGCGTCTTGGGGGGCTTTTTTGTTGGCGGCGATCGGCGGTGCGGTGTTTGGCGCGATTAATAGCACTCCGGGGATCGGGGAGAGGATTTTGGCTGGGGCGGGGGTTGGTGCTCTCTGGGGCTGTGTTTGGGCAACTTTTCAGCCTCCTCTGGCGCTGCCAATGGGGAGGGTGTGGGGCCGGCGGGGAGGGTATTTGGGGGCGGTCTGGGGCTCGTTTGTGGGGACTCTGGCTGGTGTTCTTTTGGGGGCTGGGCTGGTGGTTTGGCAGCAATACGGTGTCCAGATGCGGCCGGTGAATGAGTTTGCTGGTTTGTTGCTGGGTGTGGCGATCGTGGCGGCTGGTGTGGGTTCTGTTGGGGGTGTGGTTTCTGGGGGTTTGTTGGGTTTTTGCGGGTTTGCGCCGAAGTTGCCGATTTCGTTTCAGCCTTCGGGTGTCAATGGTGGGAGTTTGGGGGCGATTTGGGGCAGTTTTTTGGGGACTTTTGCGGGTACTGTGTTGGGGGCGGGGGTGTCTGCGATGTTTCCGGCTGTTAACGCTGGGGTGCCGGTGGAGTTGGGGCCTGTGGCGGGGGCGATCGTGGGGGCTGGTTTGGGGGCAATTTGGGGGGTGGTTTCGGGTACTGTTTGGGGGGCTTTGGGGAAGTGGTGATTCGCTTGATGTCTGTTTTTGGGTGGAAAATGCGTCTATGCCTAGGTGTAAAAATCGAGGTGTTAAATTTTGGGGCTATAATGTATATGCTCTAAGGGTTAGAGGCACTTCAAGCTTAACAATGGTAGACGCAATCGCTGGAATCTATGCAGGACAAGGGTTTGATGGCTGTATGAAAAGTTGGGTATTGACACGTCGAAGGCTGAAATGGTACTTTTGTTTTATGCAGACGCAAATGAACCTTGAAAACCAAATACAGCAAAGCTTCTGGAACGGGCTGCCGCAATTAACCAAACTCCCTATCAGGGATTGAAACCTAGCAATTTTGGAGTAATTGGAGCAAGAATTTGGCCGCAATTAACCAAACTCCCTATCAGGGATTGAAACGCCGAAAGCGGAGACTTGCCACAGGGAATGGTGATGGCCGCAATTAACCAAACTCCCTATCAGGGATTGAAACAATGTCAAATTCTTTGTCCAAGATATCTCCCTGGTAGCGCCGCAATTAACCAAACTCCCTATCAGGGATTGAAACCAATTCCCTGGGACATAATGCTTGCGACTAAGGGCCGCAATTAACCAAACTCCCTATCAGGGATTGAAACCGACAATCACTATTTCCAGGAGCAAAAGTGCGATCGGGGCCGCAATTAACCAAACTCCCTATCAGGGATTGAAACTTTCATTCTCCCCGGTACCCGGTGGGAAATGGGAGCCGCAATTAACCAAACTCCCTATCAGGGATTGAAACGAAGGCATTCCCGGACGACTCGACGCTCCTGTCGTAAAGCCGCAATTAACCAAACTCCCTATCAGGGATTGAAACAAAAACATGGGGTCAGGCCTCTGGGAACTCGGTAAAGCCGCAATTAACCAAACTCCCTATCAGGGATTGAAACGACTAGATTTGCAGCATTCACGTACTTCTGTGTCGGCCCGGCCGCAATTAACCAAACTCCCTATCAGGGATTGAAACGCTGAAACCCTGATAGAGAAAGCATTTCACTGAAGCCGCAATTAACCAAACTCCCTATCAGGGATTGAAACGGAAGCTTATCAACAGTACCTTCAGATTTCGGTGTTTCGCCGCAATTAACCAAACTCCCTATCAGGGATTGAAACGGCGGCGGTTGGCTTCTGAGCATGGGCCCTTTGAAGCCGCAATTAACCAAACTCCCTATCAGGGATTGAAACTTTGGCTGGCACTGGTGGCGGTAAAAAGGATGACGTGCCGCAATTAACCAAACTCCCTATCAGGGATTGAAACATTTAGAGGCGATCCAAATCTACCAGCGACGGCCGCAATTAACCAAACTCCCTATCAGGGATTGAAACAATTTTAACGTTTCTAGGCAAAGATTCAGTCTGGCCGCAATTAACCAAACTCCCTATCAGGGATTGAAACACCGTGTCTCGGCATTTGTCCAATTCGTATCGTCGCCGCAATTAACCAAACTCCCTATCAGGGATTGAAACTTGCCTTGCCCACTTGCGAAATTGTAAATATCCCAGCCGCAATTAACCAAACTCCCTATCAGGGATTGAAACAGGCGGAATCACCCTAGGGGCAATGTTGCCTACTTGCCGCAATTAACCAAACTCCCTATCAGGGATTGAAACGCATTAGTGTGGCGGGTGCAAAAATAGAGGTAACGCCGCAATTAACCAAACTCCCTATCAGGGATTGAAACATCACCCCTCACCCCGCATATGTCACCAAAAATGCCGCAATTAACCAAACTCCCTATCAGGGATTGAAACATTTGTTGTGCCTCTTTGCGACTCATTTGGGCTGTGAGCCGCAATTAACCAAACTCCCTATCAGGGATTGAAACGTTGTCGGCTCTATCGCTTCATTAATGGCTATTCTGCCGCAATTAACCAAACTCCCTATCAGGGATTGAAACAGGGATTATCCGGATTGATTGAAGGCTAAGCTCGCGCCGCAATTAACCAAACTCCCTATCAGGGATTGAAACCAGCCAAAACAGTTTGGGTCAGGGGAATCTGTGCGGGCCGCAATTAACCAAACTCCCTATCAGGGATTGAAACTCTGGGACGATTCGTAGTTCGCTAATATCCCAGGCCGCAATTAACCAAACTCCCTATCAGGGATTGAAACTTCTGTATTGAAGTTAATCTTGCTCATTTCTTTTTAATGCCGCAATTAACCAAACTCCCTATCAGGGATTGAAACTGATTCCAACGGTCACGACGTGAAGCATGAGAAGCCGCAATTAACCAAACTCCCTATCAGGGATTGAAACACATCTGGGTTCCTCCCGAAAGGGGGCTGCTATTTTGCGCCGCAATTAACCAAACTCCCTATCAGGGATTGAAACATTCATTCGTATCAATTTATCGGAATGAAGACGGCCGCAATTAACCAAACTCCCTATCAGGGATTGAAACACTAGCAGATATTGTTGAAAAAATAGAAAAACTGAATCGCCGCAATTAACCAAACTCCCTATCAGGGATTGAAACAGCGGATCGGCACACTTAAACGAGCTAGCCGAGGCCACTAAAGCCGCAATTAACCAAACTCCCTATCAGGGATTGAAACAGGGTGAATCGCGATCGAGTGCAATTTTGGAAGGCATAAAGCCGCAATTAACCAAACTCCCTATCAGGGATTGAAACTCAAGCTTTGCCAATTGCTCAGGAGTCAGGGAATTAAAAGAGCCGCAATTAACCAAACTCCCTATCAGGGATTGAAACCTACTGCAATGGTGATAGTACGTATCTTTTTAACGCCGCAATTAACCAAACTCCCTATCAGGGATTGAAACCCGTACACCAAGCAATCAACAGCTACGGGAATCGCGCCGCAATTAACCAAACTCCCTATCAGGGATTGAAACCCAAAAATCCCAGAAATGGCAACCAACGCAACCACGCCGCAATTAACCAAACTCCCTATCAGGGATTGAAACCGATTTTCGGATCGAGTTCCTTCACCCAGAAGCGCCGAGCCGCAATTAACCAAACTCCCTATCAGGGATTGAAACGCTTGTTTGGTATAGGGGACGGTAAACGAGCCGGTGCCGCAATTAACCAAACTCCCTATCAGGGATTGAAACGCGATCTACTCTGAGTTTTGGCAGTTTGTCAGGCCGCAATTAACCAAACTCCCTATCAGGGATTGAAACTTTCGGAAGTATTCACCAGAGGAGGAGACAGGAGGAAAGAGAGTATTCTTCTCCTGACTCCTGACTCCTGACTCCTTCTTCGCCACAACCAACCTAAATCCCATCTTCACTTAAGATGACAGTGACAATTCGGCTTTTCAATCAAAGACTCAACCAAAGCATTCAAAGCAACCGCCGCCAACAACCCGCCGCCAAAAGTTCCCACAGTCGTAATATAAGCAACGCCCGATCGCACTAACCGCCGTTTCGCCACCGGAGAATGACTAAAACCGATCGGCATTCCAACTACCAAAGCCGGTTGCAGTTGCCCACTCTCGATCGCCTCGCAAACCGCCATCAGCACAGACGGCGCATATCCTATCACTAATATACATCCTTTTTCCAGTTTCAACAACTTATCAAACCACTCACGCTGCTGCCAGAATTCCTGTTCCGCTTCCGCCGCAGCATTGATGTGCGGGTCATCAATTAAAGCTGCAATACTTGTTCCCAAATGCGCCAATCTAGTTCGATCCAAAGCCGCGAAAACAGGCGGCACGTCAGCCACAATTTGACACTGATTTTTCAAAGCTTCCCGCGCCGATTTAATCGCCGTTTCGCTCAACTTCACAAACGGCAGCAGCGAACAATCTCCGCAAGCTAACACCAGTTTAGAAAGCAAGTATACCTCAATTTCCGAGCGATCGCCCAAATCCGGCAACAAATGCTGCAACGACTCCCCAAAATCCTCCGGGTGAGTGTGCGCCCCCGCATCCCAACCCTCCCAAAGTTGTTCCAACTCATCCAACCCCCCCTCAGTTTCCGCCTGCAACAGCCTTAATTGCGCCAATGCGTCCGCTTGCACCGCTTGACAGGAAATATCCCGCCCCAGCAATCCTTCAAGCGCCGAAGCCGTTTCTCTGAGGCGAACAATTTGCTGAATAACCGATAGATATTGCCGTTGCAGAGTCGCCATCAGCGCGTCAGGGGAAGCATCCGCGTCAGTTTCTAACAGTTTGCGGATGTGAGACAGTTGAAAGCCTTGCTGCTTGAGTGCGACTATTCTTTGGAGTCTTTGCACGTCGCTGCGGGTGTACAGTCTGTAGTTAGAGGTCGATCGCACCGCCGGAGATAGCAGCCCCAAAGCGTGATAATGTCGCACCATCCGAGGGGTAATTGTGCCTTTTACCGCTTCTGTAAGTTGTTTGATTGTCAGGTATTCTTGCATTGGATTTTTTAACCGCAGATATGGGCGGATAAACGCGGATGGACGCAGATGGGTATGGATGGTTATTGAGTTTTGTAATTTTGTTTGGTTTTACTATTGACATTGACATTAATGTCAACGTTTAGGCTACAGGAGTCATTCTACTAAATAAAGCTTTACAAATGACTTCTAATTCTTTGTCACTTTCTCGCATCTCCCAGTTAGCCGAAGAACATCCAGATGCTGTGACTGCCGCCCTGTGCGGAATTCTAGTAATCTTGGGTTCGCTAGCCCTGCAATTCGGCTGGCTGGGTGTAGCCGTGTTAATCTTGCCCGCAGCTTATGTTATCGGCGGCTATTCCAGCACCCGCGAAGGCTTAACTACGCTTTTTCAAGAACGCGAATTAGATGTAGATTTGTTAATGATTGTCGCTGCTTTGGGCGCGGCCGGTTTGGGGTTGTGGCGGCAAGAATATCATTTAATAGTTGACGGTGCGGTGCTGATTTTAATCTTTGCAATTAGCGGCGCCCTTGAAGGTTATGCTATGCAGCGGACTGAACGCAGCATCCGCAGTTTGATGAGTTTGACTGCGGATACTGCTAGGGTGGTAATGTACGGCGGGGAACGGGAAGTTGCGATCGACAAATTGGAAATTGGCGATTACATTTTAGTCAAGCCCGGAGAAATCATCCCCACAGATGCGATAATTATTGAAGGCTACAGCGCGATCGATCAAGCCTCGATTACCGGCGAATCGATGCCCGTGGAAAAAACCAGGGGCGATGAAGTCTATGCAGGTACAATTAACGGTGTCGGCGCGCTGAAACTCGAAGTGCATAAAACTCCAGAAAGCAGCTTGATTCAGCGAGTAATTCGGCTGGTTCAAGAAGCGCAAACAGCAGCGCCACCTTCTCAAATGTTTGTGGAAAAATTCGAGCGCGGTTATGCCAAATTAATTGTCGGTTTAGGCTTGCTGTTGGCAACTTTGCCCCCCTTTCTTTTGGGCTGGAATTGGGAAGAGACAATCTATCGGGCGCTAATTTTCCTAGTAGTCGCATCCCCCTGCGCGCTGATGGCTGCGATTATGCCAGCGCTGCTTTCGGGAATTGCTAACGGGGCGAGACAGGGGATTTTGTTTAAAAGTGGCGCGCAATTAGAGATGATTGGTAAAGTCAGGGCGATCGCCTTTGACAAAACCGGAACTCTCACCACGGGAAAACCTGAAGTTATCCAAATTGTACCAGCAGCCGGATATACTGAAACAGAAGTTCTGCAATTGGCAGCAGCCCTAGAAGCTCATTCCGAACACGCGATCGCCTCTTCAATTGTCAGCGCCGCCCAGCAGCAACAGTTACAATTGTCAACCGCTACCGACGTACAAGCAAAAATCGGTCAAGGAATTATAGGCAAAGTCAACAATCAAATCATTGCCATTGGTAAAGCCGGATTTGTCGAAGCAACTTCCGAATTAGCTCAAATCAGCCAGCAGTTGCAAGCCGAAGGTAAAACCGTTGTTTGGGTGGCAAAGGGCGCTCAGCTTTTGGGAATCATTGCAGTAGCAGATACCCTCCGCCCCGAAGCAGCAGCCACAGTAAAACGCTTGCAAAAATTAGGCGTAGAACATATAATTATGCTAACCGGCGACAACGAGCAAACAGCTCAACACATCGCCCGTCAATTAGGCATAAAAGAAGTGTACGCCGAACTTTTGCCAGAAGACAAAGTGCAGGCAATTAAACAACTGCAAACCCAGTATCAAACTGTAGCAATGGTGGGAGACGGCATCAACGACGCCCCCGCCCTCGCTCAAGCTTCCGTCGGTATTGCGATGGGAATTTCCGGCAGCGATGTTGCTTTAGAAACTGCTGATATCGTATTAATGGCAGATAAGTTAGAGCAACTAGCTAAAGCAATTAGTTTGGGCCGCCGCGCTCAAAAAGTTATCAAACAAAACATTGTTTTTGCACTCAGTTGCATAGTTTTGTTGTTGGCGGCTAATTTTTTCGGAAATATCACCATGCCTTTGGGCGTCATCGGTCACGAAGGCTCTACAGTAATAGTAACCTTAAGCGGTTTGCGACTGCTGAGAAATTAGACACCAAAAACCGCTAAAATCGAAGCAGAGCAAGAGTAAAATGCGTTCCCAGACTCTTCCTGGGAACCAAAATTTTATCTGCGTTCATCTGCGTCAATCTGCCTTCATCTGCGGTTAAAAAAAAAATATTAAGAAAAACTACAATTTGTGTTTGCGTCACTCAAAATACGCTAGCGTCAAAAGTATAGAATCATACCAAAATCTGAAATTGCTCGAAACTGCAATAAAAATTAACCTAGAAAAAGTCTAGAAAATGGTATAGAACTGATTGCACCAAGAGCAATGGAAAAAAAGTTTTCTGTTGGAGGCTATTATGAACGAAAAAGTCATTGGGGCCACGCGGAACGTTGCAATTGTTGGCCCTTATTTAAGCGGTAAAACCGCACTGCTAGAAAGTTTGCTGTCGGTGACAGGGACAATTACCCGCAAAGGAAATGTCAAAGATGGCAACACAATAGGTGATAGTTCGCCGGAAGCGCGCGATCGCCAAATGAGCGTAGAAGTAAACGCCGCCACCGCTGAATATGAAGGCGTCCGCTTCACATTTCTCGACTGTCCGGGCTCGGTAGAATTTGCCCAAGAAACTTACAATGCGCTGATTGGTGTGGATGCGGCGATAATTGTTTGCGAACCCGTTGCCGATCGCACTTTAACCCTCGCACCCCTGTTTAAATTCCTCGACGATTGGGAAATTCCCCACCTAGTTTTCATCAACAAGATCGATCGAGCTTACACAGACGAAACTACTTGCGGCACCAACTTCACCGAGGTGATCGACGCGCTCAAATCCGTTTCCAGCAGACCGATCGTACCTCACCAATATCCGATCGGCAAAAACGAACAAATCATCGGTTTTATCGACCTAGTAACCGAACAAGCTTACCACTACCATCCGGGCGCCGCCGCAGATCCCGTCCCGCTTCCAGAACACCTCAAAGCAGAAGAAAGCGCAGCGCGGCAGCAAATGCTAGAAGAATTGGCGAATTTTGACGACCATTTACTCGAAGAATTGCTCGAAGAAATCAATCCCGACGCCGAAGAAATTACCCGCGATTTAAAGATGGAATTAGGCGCAGATTTAATTGTGCCAGTATTCATCGGCATGGCCGAACAAGATTTCGGCGTGCGGCCTCTGCTGGAAGCTTTGCTGAGGGAAGCGCCGACACCCGAAACTACAGCCGATCGCCGTGGCATTATACTAAGTGAAAACAAAGTTCTGGCTCAAATCCTCAAAACCTATTACACGCCGCAGGGAGGCAAACTATCGTTAGTGAGAATGTGGCGGGGGACGCTGGCAGACGGAGCAATTTTGAACGGCGTTCGAGTTAACGGTTTGTACCGCTTGACCGGCCAGCAAACGCAAAGTTTGCAGTCTGTCAGCACCGGGGAAATTGTGGCTTTGGGAAGGCTAGAAGGCGTGAAAACAGGCGATATGCTGGCGCAAGACCCATCGGAAGAATTGCCAAAAGCCGAAATCATCCCGCCTGTCTACGCACTGGCGATCGTCCCAGAAAAGCGCAACGATGAAGTTAAGCTGAGCTCGGCTTTAGCTAAATTGTTAGAAGAAGACCCATCTTTAGTCTGGGAACAGCACGGCGACACTCACGAAATTATACTTTGGGGTCAAGGCGAAATCCACCTGAAAGTAGCCTTAGACAGGTTGCGCCGCAAGTATAACTTGCCGATGGTAACTCACTTACCGCAAGTGCCGTACAAAGAAACCATCCGCAAACCAGCATCTTCCATCCACGGGCGCTACAAACACCAAAGTGGCGGACACGGACTGTTTGGCGACGTGTACCTCGATATTACACCGCAGCCTCGCGGAGAAGGCTTCAATTTCACCGACAAAATAGTCGGCGGCGTCGTCCCAAAACAGTACATTCCCGGCGTGGAAGTGGGAGTGCGCGAATATTTGGATCGCGGCCCGCTGGGTTTCCCTGTGGTAGACGTAGCGGTGACGCTGACGAACGGTTCCTACCATTCTGTGGACAGTTCCGAACAAGCTTTCAAGCAAGCGGCGCGTTTGGCGATGCAGGAGGGAATGGCGAAGTGCGAACCGGCATTGCTGGAGCCGATCGCCAAAGTTGAAATTTGCGCTCCGAACGAGTGTACATCAAAGGTGTTGCAGTTGGTCAGCGGACACCGCGGCCAAATTCTCGGCTACGAAGGTAAAAAAGACTGGAAGGGATGGGATGCAGTTTCTGCTTATTTGCCGATCGCAGAAATGCAGAATTTGATCGTAGAATTGCGATCGCAGACGATGGGAGTTGGATTTTTTAATTGGGAGTTCGATCGATTGCAAGAAGTGCCGGAACCTTTAGCTAAGCGGGTTTTGCAAACGACTGGCGGCAATGGAAACGGTAACGGTAAAAGTTAGGTAATTGTCTTAAGAAACCCGGTTTCTTCAAGAAACCGGGTTTTTGCACGAGTTGCCATTACAATTCATTGGGATCGATTCCCATTTCTCGGAGTCTTGATTCTAAAGCTTGCGATCGCGATCGTTCTTGTTCCAGCAAAGTTTCTGCTTCCTGTGCCCGTGCTTCCGCCTGCTGTCGCAGTTGAGCGAGTTCCACAAAACTCACAAACGGTTCTCCCGACGGCCCGAACATTTCGAGTCCAGTTTCAGACAATCCAAAGCGCACCCCCAGTCTGGGACTAATCCAACCGTCTATTTGTTCGATCGCCTCTAACTCTTCCTCAACCCGCTGCCATCCTGTCAATTCTAATATTTGCGGGTCGTACAAATAGTATTCTTCCACACCGTAACGTTCGTAAAATTTGAACTTGTGAATCATTGCAGCGGGCCGATTTCCCGGCGACAAAATTTCAAACACAACTTGTGGCCCAATATTATCTTCATTCCACTGTTGATAGGAACCACGATAACCTTTTGGTCTACCAAAAACTACCATCACATCTGGTGCTTGGCAAAGTTTATTATTTCCTTCCACAGGATACCAAAGCAAGTCGCCGGCCACGAAAACATTCGGTTCATTCGCAAACAATAGTTCTGAATTTTCCTTAATCCAGACGATTAATCTAAATTGCTCAGTATTATCTGACATTGGTTCGCCGTTGTCATCGGGGTAGATAATATTTGATTTGTCGGGAGATTGCAGTTGTGTAACCATTGCTGTTTCCCAAATTTACTGCTAATAATATTGTATTGTAAATGATATCTATTCCGTGCTTCGTAGGCGCTGCTTTCACCAGAAATATTTGCAATCATTCAAAGGATAAATAAACCCGCCCCCGCCCCACGGCCAATCTGAATGTACATTTCGATTGTTCGTTGGGTGGGGGCGGGTTTTCGAGATTGTTTTTTTTCGGCGATTCGGGTTTGTGAAACCCGCCCTTACGATCGCACAAATTATACGATGCGAATCAACGAGACATGATATTAGAGAACTCGATAATTCATCCGTGTATCCCTGTCAAAATCCGTGTCCTGCCTTCTGCTTTACCCTAAAAAGAAATGATTAAGTAACCATTCAGGAACTTAGCACCAGTAACAGATTTCCCAGTTAGCGCCGGAGGCAGCAAAATATTGCGCCGCTGATCGCCCGCTTCGATCGTCACTTCCGGCCCCGATTGAATCAATTTAATTTCTTTCTTGTCAAACCCAGGCAAAAACAAACTAACTTGACGCTGTGCAATGTTTATGTTAATGGGTTTAGGAGCTTTTGCGGCATCAGAAAAATCTGGCAAAGCATCAATTAGCGGTTGCCAATTATTGTCACTGTGCGCCGGAACCGAAACAGCCGTCAAAGGCTCAAAATCGGCAGTAATAGCTTCTGTAACCGATGCTTGATTGACAATGACACCGCCCACAGTCAAACCAACTTGTTGAGAACTTCCCCAAAGATAGCGAGCAGTTGCGATCGCACTTGCATCTCCAGTCGTCACCAAAAAAGCCGCCGTGCGGTTCGGATCTGCCAGCGCTTCCTTACCCTTATCCAAGAGATTATCGACTTGCTTAGTAGATTGAAAAGCATTGTCTCCCGACAAATCCACAGTCAACACGGTACTAACAACCGGTTGAATAAAAGGCGACAAAGCTTTACCCAAATCCGAATCTACCAAAGCTTGACGGAACCTGCGGATGTACCAACTCAGAATTTCCGGCATTCCCAGCATCCGCAGCGTATCCATGCCGCCATTGCCGTCATAAACAATTACATCGTATTGTTTGCTGTCCTCGTATTCCCGAAGTTCGTTCAACGCCAGCGCGCTGTCCATTCCCGGCAAAACCCCTAATTCTTGACCGTAAATCTGCTTGAAAAACGGAGTGCGGACATATTGAGCTTCTAGTTGTTTAACTTCGTCCCACCTGCGTTCTAGCAGTGGCGCGCTTTGCACCTGAACTGCTTTGAGGTTGGGGGCGATTTCCTGGGGGCTGAGAGTCAGGGGAGTCCCTAGCAGGATGCCCAATGCAGGGCCCGGATCTTGGCCCAGCAGCAGAACTCGCTTGCCTTGAGCCGCGTATTTTTTAGCTGTTGCGATCGCGATCGTACTGCAGCCAGTGCCGCCTTTGCCCAAAAATGTCAAAATCAAAGCCATTTTCTGTTCTCACTGCCAAAGCTTACTCTTTAACATTTAAGCGCAACCTTCAGCCAGAGTGGGGGAGGGCGGAGAGTGGAGGAAGAGGAGAGTCGGCGAGTCGGAGAGTGGGAGAGGGGAAGAATTGGGAAAATTTCTCCTCTTCCTTCTTCCATCCGACTGACATCCGTTACATCCGTTACATCCGTCGAGCGAATCCGTTGCCGAACTTCCTTCTTCCCTCTTCCTTCTACATCTGTTAAACGGGTTCTAGCTCATCTTCAAAAAACCAAGTCGCAAAACCGTCAAACTTGACAACCACACCTACTCCGCTACCGTCAACCATTCTGAATCCGTCAACAGTGCCTACGGGATTCTCCTTTATCTTGCCCACTATATTTGCAGGTATCCGATCTCTGAGACGGCGCACCTTCACTCTCTGACCTACTTCTATTGCCACTGAAATTGTTCTCCTGCTCTATATAACCTATATACAACCGTCCATTTTACAGTTTGGCGTCTACTTCGGAACAGCAACACCAGCAGGCGATCGCTCGCTATGATTTTCCCTCGAAATTTCCACCAACTTTCCCTAAAAAACGGTATTCTAGTCGGAGTTCGTCGATCGTCTACCCGGATTCGCTTGGGTTTGCCTCATCAGGTTACACAGCGGCAAGCTCAACTTCCAGAGCCTCGCGCACCACGGAGATAATTATTTTTTATCCATTCCCAAAAACAATCTTTTTATTAATTGCCACAACTACAGGATTTATTTCCAATTAGTCATCCTTCCGGTAGAAGCCAAAAGACATTCAGAAGCAGTAATTAATTTTAGGTTTGCTATATATAAATCTTGTATTTCTAACGTTGACATCGGCTAAGATTAATGCTGTAAAGCACTTGGAGTCTAGCTTGCAAAATTTTCCGAATGTCAGATTCTAGGAAACGGTCATGTTGTAACGGTTTACTACAATCGGACAATAAAAAAAAGATTTAATGCTAAAATTTCAGGCTGAGAAAGTTTATTTGTGCTGCTGTGTTAGGGCATAAAAAGTCGAACGATTGCCGGATTTAGGGTGTCTGATACAGGAAAGGAAGTCTAGAAACTTCAATATGACAAAATTGAAATTATGAATAAAATTTTTACCTGTGGGCGCTCGACCCAAATTCCGCTCCTAAGTTTATCATTAGCTGTGTTTGCCTGTCTGCCGCTTGGTCGTGCGACGATCGCCAGTCCGCTCTCTGCATCCCCCAAACAGCCGTCTAACCCTACTAAAATTATCTCAGTCGATCGACAGCCAGCACTACCAACCGCCTCAAAATCTCCCAAAAATCCGACAACAGTGGCGGCGAATCCATCCCCAGCAGAGATGATAAACGCTCAGGCAACAACGGGCGCGCGATCGCTCGAAATAGAAGAAATTCGCGGTACAGTCAGCTTTAAAGGGCGGCCGGCGGTTGTGGGCGATCGGCTACTCGCCCCCGGAGACGAAATCATCACCGGCCCCGATTCCACAGCCCGTTTAGGCATCGACAACAACCTCGGCACCGTGGAAGTTGGCGAAAAAACCGCAGTCAGAATATCCAATTTGTCAAGCAGTGCAGGCGGCGAAAAAGACACAGCCATTTTTGTCAGCAGGGGGCGAGTCAGGTTGTCGATCGGCAAAACTGCGGCGACAACTCCCGCAGCCAGCACCTCAACAATTATCCCGCCGAACCAAATAGCGTCCCTCAATACCTTCAGCGGACTCGGCAAATCGAGTCAAATTGCCCAACAAAAAAAATCTGCCAAAACCGCCCCAGTCAGGGTTGAAACCCCAGAAGGCGTTGCGGGAGTCCGCGGCACTTCCTTTGGCGTCAGTGTCGGCGGGGGTAAAACCGCAGTCGAAACGATTGAAGGTGAAGTCGTAGTATCCGGCAACACCGACTCGGAAGTAGTTGTCAACAGCGGCAACTCCACGACAATTTTCCCTCAAACCTCGCCCGTGGCGCCCTCAGCCAGCCCTCGCCTAGCTAAACTCAAAGTCCGCAGGTTGTTGAGACTCAGCGGCAATATCTATCGCCTCAGCGGTCAAATTAACCCGATCGACACACTTTATGTCAACAACGAAGCTATTAAGATCGATCGAAATGGCAACTTCAAGATCCAAGGAATTTTACCTCCAAGCCGCCGCCTCCAAATCGTAGTGCGAGGGCCGTCAGTCACAGAACGGCACTACAGCCTCGCCGTTCCCTAAACAACCTCTCAGAGCAAATTGCGCGGGCAGTCTCTGAGGATTTGAGTTAGATCGTAAGTTTTAGTTGAGTTGATTATTTCGTGTAAGGGCGAAGCATTTCGCGGTGAAACTTCGTAAGCCCAGCCGCGTCTAAATCTTAAAGTCAAGTTTAATTCAATTATTGTGAGGTGTCCCGCTCGCCTACAAATATAATTTAGATGCCCAAGAGATTACTCAAAATAAATAAATTTGGCGTTAACCTTTCGCCATTACGGTTTTGTAAAACTTCATGACTATCATATGCGTTCCGGTTGCATCGGAATCATAAAATCGAGTCAATAGTTAACAGTCAAGCATTCAGTTTTTAAATAGCAAGTCAACAGCCAACAGTCAACAGTTAACAATCAACAGGAGTGCCACCGCAATTGATATATAGCTATCCTTGCATCCTTTGTGAATTTCTTACTCCCTCCCCTTGATAAGGGGAGGGTTGGGGTGGGGTAAAAAATTTAAAAAGGATGCGAGGATTGATATAACTCCTCTCGAAGGTCGGACTCAAATGTCAATGATTTCGTCAAATTAATTGCATGAAGTTCAAAGAATGGATCGATCATCTCAAACAAAATCAACTGCTCGGCCTCCGGCAATATATAGCAACAAATCCTCCCTGGATGACAGGGGCAGTAGTAGGTATAATGTCTGTCATCATGCTGCAAGTGGGAATGTGGAAACCCCTTGAATATTTGGGATACAAAACTCTCTTTCAAATTCGAGAATTGGGAATTTTGCCCAATCCCGGATGGGATGAGAGAATTGTGGTAATTGCGATCGAACGGCATTCCCTGCAAGAATACGGTCAATTTCCTTGGCCCCGCAACCGCTACGCCGAACTGCTAGAAGCACTGAAAAAATCTCCCCCTACAGCAGTTGGTTTTGACATTCTTTTTCTCGATCCAAGTCCGAAAGATGATATTTTAGCCGCTGCAATCGCCGCCAACGGCAAAGTTGTACTCCCTAGAACCCCCAAAGAAGAACCCGTAGCCTCTTTAAAAGCAGCCGCCGCAGGTGTCGGCCACATCAGCCAAGAAGCCGATAGCGACGGTATTACCCGCGAGTCAAAAATCTTTCTCAACGGGATTCCTAATTTCGGTTTAGCCATGACTCACAGGTACAATGCTGCTAATCCCCAAGATCCAGTATTGCTTCCACATTCAAAAAATAAGCAGGAAAAAAAAGTTTGGATTAACTGGCCGGGGAAAACAGAAAATCTATCTACCTATGGTTTTGTTGATGTCGTAGAAGGTAGAATTCCCGCAGATGCTCTGACCAATAAGTTAGTTTTAGTGGGCATAGTTGCTACGGGATTCGACCCCATATCTTCACCTCTCAACAAGACTACGGCTGGGGTTTATTTATATGCAGCGTTGGTTGACAATGTGCTCAATCAACGCTTGCTGCAGCGGCTGCCGGTAGTGGTAGAAATTTTGTTATTGTTGGGGATTGGCCCGCTTACTGCTTTGGTTCTGGGCAAGCGAGGTGTTCAAGAGAGAATTGCGATCGCTCTCGGTTTGCCTATAATTTGGATTGCGGCTGCTGCTTTGTTATTTGGCTTCTTTTTTTGGTGGGTTCCGATTGCCGCACCTATCGGCACTCTCATTTTATCTAGCACTGCTTTGCAACTGCGGGAACAGTACGAAAAGCAGCAGTTGATGAGGTTATTTGAAAAGCACGTCGATCCAGAGACTGCTCAGCTTATTTGGCAACGCAAAGCTGAGATATTTGAACAGGGAGAACTCGAACCTCAAGAACTTACAGCAACGGTGCTGTTTATGGATATTCGTAGTTTTACTTCGATTTCAGAAAAAATGCCGCCGCGAGATTTACTCACCTGGCTGAACAATTATTTGCAAGCGATGACCAACTGTATTATGGATCACGGCGGCGTTGTAGATAAATACATCGGTGATGCAATTATGGCAGTTTTTGGGGTGCCTTTTTGCCATACCGAATATGGACAAATTCAACAAGATGCTTTGAATGCAGTTGCGGCTTGTATTGCGATGCACGAACGGCTGCACCAAATTAATCAGCAGCTTAGAATTGAACGCAAACCTTTAATTAAGTTTGGCATCGGTTTGCATACCGGACAGTTAGTTGCTGGCAGCGTGGGCGGTTCCAGGCGTTTGAATTATTCTGTGATCGGCGATGCTGTCAATGTTGCTGCTAGATTGGAGGCGATGAATAAGGAAATTGTTTCTGACAGTCCTTTTAATTTGTTGGTGACGGCGAGGACTTTTTCTTACGTGCGCGATCGCTACGAAGGCCAAAAAGTAGGCTCGATTCAATTACGCGGCAAAAAAGAAGAGACTGTGGTTTATGCTATTTTGGGCGAAAAGCATTAGTCAGTTGTCAGTTGTCAGTTGTCAGTTGTCAGTAGGGAAAATTACCTTTTTTCCAATTCCCCATTAGACATTCCCCATTCCTAATGACTACTGACTACTGACTACTGACCAATCTAATCAAATACGCTTAGCCGCAGACTGTGAGCTATTTTTTCTAATAGAAATAAGCCACCGATAGAATTTCCGTCTTTATCCAGGGGCGGACTGTAAAAGCCGATCGCACCTTGACCCGGAATTACCGACAGCATTGCCCCGCTAACTCCCGACTTGGCCGGCAGTCCCACCCGCAGCGCAAAGCGGGCGGATGCTTCATACAAACCGCAAGTTGCCATCAGTGCTTTGACAGTACGGCTGTTTTCGCCGATTTGTCGATCGCCACTTTTTACCAAAACCATCCCCAGCTTAGCTAAATCCTCCACACTTCCCGACAAACAGCAGACGCGGTTGTAGGTTTCTAAAGCAATTTCTGCATTTTGAATATAACCAGATTCTACCATTCTCAAGGCTAGATTCCAATTGTTTGGATTCGGATTTGTCTTCACTGAATCGAGCATTAACTCATCAAGAAATAACTGACTGTTTGCCTGTTGATTTAACCATTCGAGCAAGTTTTGACAGCGCGCCACAGCATTTTGACCGGGAATCAAAGACGCTAGGGCGATCGCTCCGCTATTAATCATCGGATTTCTCGGCTTCCCTTCGTCTATTTCGAGTTGAATGAGGGAATTGAAAGGCAGTTCCGAAGGCTCACAGCCAACGCAGTCAAATACCCTTTTTTCGCCCAATTCGCACAGCAAATAAAGCAGCACAAAGGGCTTGACTACACTCATCAGCGGGAATGTTTGAGCAATGCTACCCCAGCTCAAAAATTTACCGTCAATTGCCCGAATTTGCACGGCAAATCCTTGTCTCTCGGCTCGCGCAAGGAGAGGTATGTACGCGGGGATTTGACCGAATTTACTGCAATTTATTGCCTCTTTTGCCCAAGCTGCTAGTTGTTCGGGTTCCAATGAAGATAGTTGGCTGGTGGATATATTCACGCTCGATTATTTCGATCATTTTAAATTTTAGATTGGTATTCCTGGCGCGATATTGAGCCATAAACCCGGTTTATTAACGGAATTGCGTCACTTGGGCCCGCTGCGGGAAGAAACTGGGTTTCTTCGGGGATCTCAACCAAGCTCGAACTTCAGGCTATTGACGTTTCTGCCCACCGGGAGCAAATAAATTTTTCATAAAAAACCTGTACTTTGCATAAACATCTCCCCTTCACCCCGATATATAAGTAGCAGCTTCAAGGCCAGGCTGCTATCTAAAAAAAACCAGCACTAGCTCGAAATGCCTTCAGATGCTTATGTTTAAGCCCCTGTAAGGGGCGAGGTGCATATTTAACTTAATTCTTTCAGAGTTCGCGAAATCCTGTCCGGAAAACCCCCGAACCTTTAAGAATGTACTATCCAACCGGATTCACCAAAACCAGGATAAAAAAATGGCAGATGAAGCGAAAGCAGAAGCACCAAAGCCCGCTCCCATGATTTTTAAGGGTGTGTGCAAGGAGGGAGTTCTCAAAGGCAAAGAAATTGAAGGCAAACTAGATATCAAAGTCAACGTCGAATCTGTCACAACCCCAGAAGCACCGCCCAAAAAATCCGAGTGGGAGCCAGTTATCTTTTGGGTATTGTTTGCATTCATGGCAAACTTGATTGTCGGCGACCCCGCCGGAATGAGAAAAAAATACAGCTCCCCACAAAGGTCTCATTCTCATCAGATGTTAAACCAATCTGGGGAGCAGTCGCTGTTGCCTAAGAAAAACACCAGCAACTTGCCACTTTAGGCTCTGGGAGCCTGCCAGCCGCGCAAATAGTAATAAAAAGACCCGAAATATTCATCGAATACTCGCGTCGTAGTTACCAAAGCTTCTGCACTGGGCAGAAAATCTCCCGCGTCTAAGCGGAGTCTGGATTTTCCTCCTGATGTGGGTTGAAAAGTGTAGAAGTCGGTAGCCCTAGGAATCACCTGGATTCCCATATTCGCAAAAGCGAGGCTGGCACGGCGCATCTGAATCGCAGATGTTACCAGGATTACTTTGCGCGGGGCGCCACGGCTGTCGAGTATCTTTCTCACTTCTTGGGCGCTGGTGCGTATGTTGCTGCCGTTATCGTCGAGAACGATACTGCTGCGCGGCACGCCCATGTTGTTTGCCAGCAAAGTCTCGATATCCTTCGCTTCCCCAACATAACCCTCCAACTCTGGTCTGGGGCCAGCGGTAACGATGACCATCGGTGCCACTTTTTGGCGGTACAAAACGGCAGCATAGGGCAGGCGATTACCTGTATCTGTCAGTTGAATCGCTACTCGGTTGGGGATGTGAGGCTGAGTGGTTCCCTTGCCTAGGAGAACTATCGCCGCGGCAGTTTCATCGCAGCAAGCTGTGCGGACGGCAGCAGCGGCGTCCCGTTCTGCTTGGTCGGCGAACCAGTAAGCGACAACTGGCATACTCGAAAGGATCAAAACTAGCAGCGCTGCCAGGATCATTCTCGGCGCCGGGTTGCGGATGCCCCCGTTCGTGATCAGCGCCGACGCAATCACCAGCAGAGTGATGGAAAAACCCAACGGCTTAAAGAAGAAGGCTATGAGCCCGAAAATCGCTGCTCCGACTGGTGTGTCTGGCGCAAAAAAAGCCAGGAACAAAAGGCTGATCAGCAGCAAAACGCGCAGTCGGTCTAATAACGGATTGTCTTTACCTCCTGATTGATCCCACCACGATTTGATCAGTGAGAACAGGAGGAATAGAAATAGAATGCGAGCTAACAGTTCTGGCATCTTGCAATATTCTGTGTCTTCATAAATTAGTACGGAAGTGTGGAAACGAGCGCGAATTTAACTGCGGGAGGAAATACGGGCATCGGTGGGTTTTTAACTTTCGCGAATAACGCAGTCCGATCGCATTTATTCTGATGCTCGATTCCGGTCAGCTATCAACTATTGGTTGCAGGGTGCAAGCCCGCTACTTCCAGTCACAGATTGCTGACTGTTAATTGGTAATTGATAACTGGTAATAGTTGATTGGTAATTGGTAATGGAGCGAGGACGCCGCAGGTGGAATTGACAATTCAAGCCTGCTTTGTTCTGCCTACTTTTTTCCCCATTACCTGTTACCGATTCAGCAATCCCAATTTATCGGCGCTTCAGTTGATTCCGAATTGCCTGCGTTACCGTTTGAATTACTTTAACACGAGCATAATACTTGTTATTGGCCGCAATTAGCGTCCAGGGAGCAGCCGGCGTGCTGGTGCGCTGAATCATTTGATTCACCGCTACTTCATAATAATTCCACTTTTCCCGATTCCGCCAATCTTCCTCGGTGAGTTTGTATTGTTTAAATGAATTGTTTTGCCGCTCTGTAAACCGCTTTAGTTGCTCGTCAGGACTGATGTGCAGCCAGAATTTAACTAAGACACAACCGAAACTGGTGAGTTGCTCCTCAAATTCGTTGATTTCCTGATAAGCTCGGCGCCATTCGGGTTCGGTGGCAAATCCTTCGACTCGCTCGACGAGCACTCTACCATACCAACTTCGATCGCAAATGCTGATTTTACCAGCAGTTGGCAGCCGCTGCCAGAACCGCCAGAGGTACTGATGCGCTTTTTCTTCGTCTGTCGGCGCCCCAAAGGCATTAACGGTGTAACTGCGGGGGTCTAATACATCCGTCAAGCGTTTGATTGCTCCTCCTTTACCGGCGGCGTCCCAACCTTCAAACAGCACTAACACGGGGATTTCCTCTTCGTAGATACTTTGTTGCAGTTTCCCAAAACGGCTTTGTTCCTCGCGAAGTTGCTGTTTGTATTCGTCGGGCGACAACGATTGAGTTAAATCTACTTGGGCCAGCAAGTCGGGTTCAGTAGGTTGTAAGTGTTCTTGATGCGGCAATTGTATCGGTGCTGATTGCATCGTTCGTCTGTCTAAGGCTTCTGTAATTGTCGCTGCCATTTGCGTTAAAACTTTGACTCTCGCCCACCGCTGACAATCGCCTTCTACTAGCGTCCAAGGTGCGGGGCCCGTGCCGGTTTGGGCTACCATTTCTTCGGCAAAAGTTGTGTATTCTTGGTATTTTTTGGCTTGTTTCCAATCTTCGGGTCGCACTCGCCAAGCTTGTAAGGTGTCGTTTTCTAGTTTTTTGAGCCGATGCTTGAGTTCTTTTTTGCTCAAGTGAATCCAAAATTTGGCAATTGCGGCGCCGTCATCAACCATCTGCCGCTCGAAGGCATTGATTTGCCTGATGACTGTGGGTACTTGGGCGTCGGAGACTCGATCGAACAATCGGTCTTCTAAAATGTGAGTGTACCAACTGTGGTAGAAAAAACCAATTTTGCCGCGGGCGGGGAGTTTCTGCCAAAACCGCCACAGGAAAGGATAGCCCATTTCTGCATCTGACTGCGGCCAAATCGGGTGGACGGCAAACCCCCGCGGGTCCATGTACCCTACCATTTGTTTGACTAAAGCACCCTTGCCGGCAGCGGCCCAGCCTTCGAGAACGATAATTGCGGGCAATTTTTTTTCCCAGCAGGCTAGTTGGAGCGATCGCAACTGTTGCATTAAAATTTCTATCTTGGCATCATAGGTTTCTTTATCCAGCGAAATATCTAAATCGAGGTTGTCGAGCATATTTACCTCATATTAATCTGTAAAAAACAGTTTAACGTTAGTTTAACGTTTGGATAAAATTAAATCATCAACTCAGGCAAAAACGTTATATAAATTACAGTTACGGCTGGTTAAAAGCCGGAGCGCTCCTGCAATCAAATGCCAGCCTCGTTAATACTAGCAAGAACCCCTCGATTTTAAACTTGCAAAAAAAAACAGCTCAGGTTATAGTTGAAATAGGGGACTTTTAAATAAGTTCAATTTCTCCCCTCCCCCGATCGGGCGAGTTAACAGGAGGAGCCAAAAACCCGTGAAAAAGGATTTATTGTAAAACAGAGCAAAAGTAAAAATCAACTACCCGGTGGGGGTGACAACTTCTTTACTTAGCTGTAGAAACTTTATTCAAACAATAGTTACTTAAGCACCAAGCTTGGTAACGAAAGAGAGCGCGACTCATCGACATCCAGCCATAAACTCACATACAAAACTAGCCCGAAGGGGCAAACCAATTTTTATGATTGCCTAATTAGATAAAACCTGAAAGCCTGGGTGATATAAACAGGTTTCTGAGTTTTATCGACACCACAATAAATCTGCATTACATCCGCGTTTATCCGCGTTTATCTGCGGTTAAGCATCAAAAACTCGGATTTTTGCAAGAAATTCACTGTACTTGTTTGCCAATACCCATTAAGAGGAACAGTCCGAAGTTACGGATTGCAAGTTTTCTATGAATATCTTAACAACACGCTCCTACAAGGGCGAAACTGACTGGTGCGCGATCGCAAATTTGATCGATGCTTGCGAAGCAGTGGATCGACTCGGCGAAGAAGTGTCAGCAACTGAACTCAAGCTAATACTTGATGCACCCAAACTCGACAAAGCCCGCGACGTGCAGTTGTGGGAAGATGGTAATTACAAACTAATCGGTTTGTCACTCCTAGATATGCCAGATTTCCCGGCTGAAATAGACGCTTGTCTGTGGTTTTATGTGCATCCAAATTTCCTGGGCGAAGGATTAGAAAAAGACATAATTAAGTGGGGAGAAAAGCGGCTGCGCGAAGTGGCGAAAGAACGGAACTTGCCCGCGAAATTGCGTACCTACAGCCGGGAGGATAAAACAGATGAAATCATGCTTTTAAAAAAACAGGGCTTTGAGGTCGATCGCTATTTTTGGACAATGGCCCGATCCCTCGCTGAACCAATACCAACACCCGAATTTCCCGCAGATTTTGTGCTGACACACGTATCAGGAGAACAAGACATCCAACCCTGGGTAGAGATGTTCAACCAGTCATTTATCGATCACTGGAATCATCACGATTTAACTGCGGAAACAGTGCGCTACTGGATGCAAGATCCGAATTATCAGCCGGAATTAGATTTGATTGCTGTTTCGGGCGATTCTCTGCGGGATAGCTTCGCTTCACGCAAATTTGCAGCTTTCTGCGACTGTCAAATCAAACCCCAAAAAAATGCCCGCAGCGGCACTAAAGACGGTTGGATTGAATTGTTGGGTACGCGGCGCGACTTTCGGAAAATGGGTTTAGGAAAAGCGATGCTATTAGCTGGTTTGCATAAGTTGAAAGCAGCGGGTGCAAACACAGCTAAACTCAGCGTTGATGCTGACAGTTTGACGGGGGCGACAAAGCTTTACAAATCAGTGGGTTTCCGCCCGATGGAAACTTGGATCGAGTGGGCTAAGACTGTGTAAACCCGTGAGGGTGGTCAGAAACCGGGTTTTTGCGAGATAGTGCGTTACAGTCGGCAAAAATGGCAAAAAACCCGGTTTTTTGGTTTTTTGAAGCGCACCGGGCGGATGTACGCTGATGGACGCATATTTAAGATGCAGTTTGTTTAGTCACTTCTACATAAATATGTTCTAACCGCACCGGATACCGAGCGATTGAATCAATAGAAATCCCATCGAACAGCAGAATAATCTCTTTTAATTCTAAACGTTCCGGCAGCCAAAAAGCTAAATCGCTACCGTAGCGGCGGGGTATAAAACTGTATTGTTTAGCGCGGGCGATGACTTCAGCTTCTTCCTCGGTTTTTACCACGATAATTTCTTGAGCCGGAATCAGTTTTTGCAACTCTTCTAAACTACCTTCAGCTACAATACTGCCATTTTTTAGAATCCCGATTCTCTGACAAAGACGCTCAGCTTCATCCAACAAGTGAGTTGTCAGCAAAATTGTAATTCCTTCCGATTGCAAACGCTGAATTAACTCCCAAATTTCATAGCGAGCCTCAATATCTAAACCCGTTGTGGGTTCATCTAAAATTACTAATTTAGGCTGGTGTACCAAAGCCACCGCAATATTCAAACGGCGCTGCATTCCTCCGCTCAAAGTTTCCACGGGGCTTGTAGCTCTATCTGTCAAATTTACGGCTTTCAAACAGTGTCTTACTTGATAGCGCCGCTGTTTGCGCTCTAAGCCGTAAATTTGAGCAAAAAAGTTGAGATTTTCTTCGCAGCTAAGGCTTTTGTAAAGCAAATTTTCTTGAGGCGCTACCCCTATTAAGGATTTTGTAGAGTCAGAAACAGGTTCGCCATTGATGGAAACTTTGCCGCTGTCGGCATTTAGCAAATTGCATAAAATATTGATAGTTGTAGTTTTGCCCGCCCCGTTTGGTCCGAGCAAACCGTAAATTTCTCCAGCTTGAATGTGCACTGTTAAATCTCGAAGCACTGAACGCTCGCCGTAAGACTTATTTAACTTTTCAATTTGCAGCACTGCTTTAATTCTCCGTATTATTTTATATATTTACGGTTGTTTATGAACTATTAAACCGCAGAGAGCGCAGAGAGCGCTGAGTCAGAGAACAGAGAGATGAATAATTACGACATAATGAGATAGTTTTAAAGTCTTCTTTCTACTCTCAGCATCCTGCGGTAAGAAAGCCATCCACCTGCAATCATGGCAAGAGAAAATATGAATAAATACCAAAAGTGTTCGGAAATATCAGCCAAATCTTTGCCGTCAGCCCACACACCCATCAGCGCTTCGTTCATGTGATAAACTGGATTGTACTGGGCGAGCTCCAGCAGACTTTTGGGAAACAGCGAAGTTGGCAAAAATGCGCCTCCTAAAATCAACAAAGGAACGCCGAAAGCGGCTACTAGCGAGTTGACATCTTCAGTGCGCCTCGCAAACTGGGTGCCGAGAATAAAGCCTACACCTACATAAGATACAATACTGAGCAGAATAATCGCAGATCCTAACAGGATAGAGCCTTGAAATTGTGCTCCTAAACAAGAGGCGATCGTGTATACTAAAATGACCTGACCGATGCCGATACAACTGTGAGCCAGGAAAATTCCTAAAAAGTAGGAAGTGCCGCTCAGCGGGGAAATAAACAAGCGTTTGAGGGTATGCTGTTCTCGCTCTGCTACTACTGTTGCTACGCTACCACCGAGACAGCTAAAAAATAAAGCCGCTCCTACTAAGCTTGCCGGTGCAGCAACTTCAAAGGCTTTTGCTGTGCTGAGATTAGCGCGTTCTTTTAAAATTAAACCGTTAATTAGCAAGATAGAAACTGGAAAAATACTCCACAAGACTAAGCTGCGTCGCCGCCTCCCCAATTCAATTAAAATTCGCTGCGCTACTGCGAGCGTTTCGTACCAGTATTTCATAAGAAATCTATTAATATTGTTGTGAGAATTGGGAATTGGCTAGCGCGCCACCGGATATCATACCATAGAGATGCCAATAAGTTGAACTCTCAATAAAAAACCCGCAGACGCGGGTTTTGTGATTTTAGGGGGATAGGTTTTAACACCAGTTAAAAAAAAGAACGGAACAGTAACAAGTTCTAAACCTCTATCGAATCAGTTATTCCCAGCAAATCGAAAATGGTATAACTTGTCGCCCTCTGTCGCTGCTGTCAATTAATACTAAAGTTCTTGCCTCTGTAGCATCCTTGAAAAGAAGTTAAACTGGTGCCGTTTTTCTGTTCCAATTTAGTCACGAGAGAAGAAGTATTGCTACTTTCAGGGGTAGCACCCCACTTGTAGATAAAGTCGCCGAGATTGTCTCCGGTTTCTTCGTAGCTGTGCTCTTCAATTGGAATTCCCGAAACTCCTGAAACAGTTTGGTTATGGTATCCGTTAACAATGATTTTTTCGATTACTGCGCCCGGTTCTGCGGTAATGTTCCATTGCACGGGTTCATAAGCTGAAAGTGCGAGAATTATTGGCTTGTTTCGGCGTTCTACTTTGACTTCGATCCTCTCCGAGGGCTTCGCTAACGCCCTTTTAGAGAAATTTCGCTCCCCGTGATCCGCATTAGCTTCGTAAACGCCTATTAAATGAAGTTCTTGGTTTCCGCTTGAGGAACCGATATAAGCTGAAAAATCGTTGGAACCGCCAAGCCCGCAGTTGGCGCCCGAACTAATTGGGGAAACAAAAGCTGTTTTTTCGGCTAGTTTCTGCTGCACTGCCGGTACTACCCACAATCCGGTTCCGATGCCTAAAGCACCTATCAAAGCAGCCGCGATACCGAAAGGAAGGGCATTTGTGAGGTTGCGAACAACTGGTTTGGCTGTTAGTTGAGATAGCGTTTGCTGCCAAGTTTCACCAGTTTGATCGGCATTGCCGCCATCGAGACAGGCCAATAAACCTAAACTTTCCGGCTGTTCGAGCAGACTTTGAACTGTTTTCCCTTCGCCGACGTAGAGATTTCTAGTTTCGGTGTCTAAAAGCAGCCAGTAGCGATCGCCCTCGCCGAGGTTGTACTCTTGTACCGCAGGATCGACTAAATCGTGCTGCAAAAACACCAGCCAAGCCATATTATTGCCCGTGCCGACTGTTTTGCCGTCGCTGGATATAAGTTGGTCGATGTCGGGTTCCCAGCGCCAAGCTACCCAGCGACTATCTCCTCGATAGCCCAGGGATTTTTCCAGTTGCGGATGAGCGGTTATTTCTAAACGTTGAACTAAGTTTGACACTAGATGTCCTCCTCAAGTGTGATCGGGTCTAGAGCAATTTTGTTCCAATTTATTAAAACAAATATTTTGCTCATGAAGAGCCTCCGAATAATCGGGTTAATTTTGTCTTGCTAATGTTATCAGCCGGTACTTTTCCAACCACACTGGCTTAACAAAAATATGCCTGTTGAATGGTTTAGCTTGAGAACTTGGAGCTGGTGAGCACCCGCCTGGTAATAATTTTAACCTGTGCTGATAACTAATCCTGTTACGGATTAAAGCTAGCTATCTATCACTGCTTCTACCTGGTTGTCCAGTTTTGAAAGAGTGCTTGGCCCATAGGGTCTACAAGTTCTTAGCTTAACTTTTATTTTGCTACTCTGCTACAAAATATGCCGATCGCACCTGACATCAATATTATGCAGGCAAATAAATATTCTGGCTTTCTCGCGGGTGAAATATCCCTGAAAAAGAGAACGTTTCCGAGAAACCCGGTTTCTGTGATGAAAGTTCTGACACTTCGCCTATTACTGGCGGGGGCCATCAATTGCATCTCTAGTCGGTGCAACACCTCCAGGACCAAAGGAACTCGGCGGCACTCTCGGAAGATTGAGATTGGGATTGGGAACTAAATCGCTGTTGCTGTCGCCAGCATTTCCACCCGTGGGAGACGCACTATTATTGGGAGTGGTACTCGGTGAACTTCCCGGATTGAGATTATTGGGATTGGTATTCGGCGAAGTTCCCAGATTGGGATTATTGGGAGTGGTATAGGGCGCACTTCCCGGATTGAGATTATTGGGATTGGTGCTCGGTGAAGTTCCCGGATTGGCATTATTTGGAGTACCTGCGGGCGAAGTTCCCGGATTGGCATTATTTGGAGTACCTGCGGGCGAAGTTCCCGGATTGGCATTATTGGGATTGTTGGGATTTGCCGTGCGTGTAGGAGTAGTTACCGGGGTACCGACAGCATCTCTGGTGATGGCGTTGGGGTTCGGGGGAGGAGGCGGAGGAGTGCCTGCATTGGGGTTATTTGCAGGAGCATTGCCGGCAACCGGAGCAGGATTTTGGGGAGCAGCATTGCTGCCGCACAAGCTGACTAAATCAAAAGTTGTGCCCCCTCGGGTTTCGATAAAGCAAACCGGCACATTTACATCGGGGTTTGAGGCTCTGGGAAAATCGGCTGTTCCCGGCATGGGACGGCTAAAGGCAGCTTCAGCCATCAGTGGGGTCAAGGCCGCCGATAGAGCGGCGATTGTTCGCAATAATCTCATCAGCGTTTCCTCAAATGTATAATTTTATTTTCTCCAGTATTGCCCATAAATTGCCAAGTGTCGTCACTCTAAAAGCCGATCGATCTTTTTGACAACTGCTTCTACAGGCCCACCGCTGGCTGCAACATCTCGCGCAGACAGAAAGTACAGGTAGAAAAAGGCGAAAGTGCAACAGTCGCGCATCCGTTGCCCTTCTTCCTTGATATTTTTAGTACCGAATTCGGGGGTCAACGTAAGCGTTCAAAATATCAATTACAATGCTGGCAATTACGACAATTGCCGCAAAAAACACCACAATACCTTGAACAGTTGGATAATCCCGCAAGCTAATCGCTTCGTAAAGACGATTTGCCAACCCCGGCCAAGAAAAAGTAACCTCTGTTAAAATAGCACCGCCCAACAGTGCAGCAAAAGTCAATCCTAAGACAGTAATCACCGGAATTAGTGCATTTTTCAGAGCGTGAGCCCATAAAATCTGGAATTCTGGAATGCCTCTAGCTCTAGCTGCTTCGACATAATCTGCTTGCAAAGTTTGCTTGAGATTCACCCTGACAATGCGCTCGAAAATGCCGCTCAAAAGAATCCCCAACGTCAAACTCGGAAGTGCTAAATAATGCAAAGATGTGAGAAACTGACCAGGGTTAGCGCTCAGGAGACTGTCAATAGTGTATAGTCCTGTGTAGCCTTCGGGGGCGGGGAATGTGACGGGAAAGCGAGTTCCCAAGGGGAACCATCCCAACTGCACCGCGAAAATTAATTGCAAAACCATGCCGGCCCAAAAAGCGGGCAGCGAGTAAGTGATAATGCCAAACAAACGGCCGACAGCATCGAAAATAGTGTTGGGGCGGGATGCTGCCAGGGAACCGATACTGATGCCGACAATTAAAGCTATGGCCATGCTACAAACTGCTAATTCCACTGTAGCGGGGAAATAATCTCCGATAATTTGCCACACGGTTTGTCCGCGAGTGGTGATTGAGGTTCCCAAGTCGAAGCTCAACAAGTCTTTCATGTATTTGAGATATTGCTGCCACAGGGGTGCGTCGAGGCCGAGTTGAGTTCGCATTGCTTCTTTGGCGGCTGCGGGAGCTCGTGAGCCGAGAATGGCATCTATGGGGTCGCCTGGAGTAGCGCGCAACAATAAAAATACTGCTGTGGTGATTGTCCACAACATTAGGGGTGCCAGAAGCAAGCGGAGAAAAATATAAGATTGCAGGGCTTTGGAACGAGACATAATATTTGGGAATTGAGAATTGGAAATTGAAAATAGACAGTTGACTGGATTTTACTTACATCTTGCACTATTCTCAAGAACAGGAAAGATACCTGTTCCACAACAGATAAATTTTATTTTAAACCGTTGCTCCTCGCCCGCCATGAAAGGATGATTGAGAATGGCGTCAGATATAAGTTTTAGCGAAAAAGCCGATCGACTTTTTCGCAATTCCCGATTTTCTTATTCCCCTAGCAGCGATTCAAATGCAGCTTGCAAAGACTTGATATCGCCTACTCTGGCTACTAACAAGTTTTCGCTGCCGGCATCCTGCAGCCTGTGTCTCCAATACTGGATGCTATCGGAATTGTTCATCCAGAAACTAATCACGGTGTTTACAACTCGATCGACATCCCAGCCGCGGTTAGGAGAAACTGTCTCTACGGATGCCACAAACGCATCGAGAGTACACTTTCGGTTTGCCAAGTATTCTACACCGGAAGGCTGCTGTTGTTGCAGCAATTCCTGCTGCTGCTTGAAAAACGTTAAAGTTGGAGATACGCCCAGGATTTCAAATGTATAGTTCATGTCATCCTCCAGAAGTATTATTTTGCCCAAATGTCGATCGTCCAAAAAGCTGAAAACACTCAAATTTATCGTTGACGCAAAATCACCTACGCTTAAATTTTTCCCGAGAGTTTGCTCTGGATTTTGCCAACTTATTTTATTAATAGCAAATTTTTAAAGGGAAGATTGTTAAATTGTTTACATTTATCGCAATCATAATCCTCAACAACGATCGGTATTTTTCCAGCAGTATTTTCACGTAGGTTGGGTGGAGGTACGAAACTCAACCTACTTTCTAAAGATTGTTAAATTACTTACAGTTGTCCGCCTCGCCACCCTCAACTCAACTGACAAGAGAATAGCAGTGGTATTTTTGGAGCAACCAAGTTGCTAGGTTTTCTCAAATACCGCCGAGATTAGTGGTAGCTTAGGTTCAGGGAATTTACAACAAGCATACGCAAAGTCGGTATCTGTCAAAATATTGATGTTATTGAAAAGTCTGAGCAGTTGTGTGATGAAAAGCTCGCCCAAGATGTCACTGAGCCTAGTTTTGTTGATACCGCTGGTGGTGCAAATCTCCGTAGCAGTGGGCGTGACTGGATGGCTGTCGTTTCGCAACGGCCAGAAAGCTGTTAATGACCTTGCTACGAGGTTAAGCTTGGAAGTTGCAGCGAGGACGAAAGAAAATTTCCGCAGTTTTGGGGATGTGTCTCACCTGTTCCTGCAAATGAATAGTGCTGCCATCGCCTCTGGAAACTTAGACCCGGAAGACCTCCCCAACTTAGAGCGCTATTTGTGGAACCAGACCAAGCTGAGCGATCGAACTACAACCATCTACTACGGCGACGAACAGGGAAAATTCCTCTTGCTCAAGCGAGAAGCAGAAAACTTAGTATACATCAGAGACGAATCAACCGCTCCAAACCGCGAAATTTATCGCCTAGATAGCCAAGGAAATCGCACTGAGCTAATCCAAACCGTCCCCTATGACCCCCGTACTAGACCGTGGTACAAAGCTGCCAAACAGTCAGGAAAAGCCTCTTGGTCTCCCATCTACCCCTTCGCAGCCTCGCCAGTTCTGGGGATTACGCCGGTGAGGCCTATTTACAATGAAACAGGAAACCTGCAAGGGGTATTGGCAATTGACCTGACTCTTTCTCAAATCAGCGATTTTCTTAAAAGCATTAAAATTAGCCCGTCAGGACAAGTTTTTGCGATCGAACGCAGCGGGGAAATAGTCGCCAGTTCCACAGACGAATTGCCCTTTGTCACAGACAAAGACGGACAAAAACGGCTGTTGGCGACACAGAGCAAAAATTTGCTAATTCGATCGGCCTCCACATACTTGCAAAAACGATTTGATAGTTTTGAACAAATTGACAGCCAAGGACAGTTTACCTTCGAGATAGACGGCAAACGTCAATTTATTACCGTTGCTCCCCTGCAAGACGGCCGCGGCCTCGATTGGCTGATTGTAGTCGCAATCCCGGAAGCCGACTTTATGGAGCAAATTAACGCTAACACTCGCACAACTATCTTATTGTGCTTTTTTGCCTTCGTACTGGCGATCGCACTCGGAATATTTACCTCTCGCTGGGTTGTCAAACCGATTACCCGATTGCTGGAAGCTTCCAAAGCTTTAACAAAAATGTCGGAATCATCCGACTTCACCTCCCCAGAATTAGACGGTCAAGTCGAAGTTCAAGGAGTCAAAGAAATCGGTCTCCTAGCTCAGTCTTTCAACCAAATGGCGAGACAATTGCGATCGTCTTTTGTTGCCCTAGAACAAACAAACTCTAGTTTAGAACAGCGAGTAGCAGAGCGGACTGCCGAACTCGAAGCGGCAGAAGCAGAATTGCGGGCTTTGTTTGCAGCTATGAATGAATTAATTATAGTTGTGGACGCCAGCGGTCGCTATTTAAAAATCGCGCCCACAAATCTTTCTCTGCTCTACAAACCAATCGAAGAATTAGTTGGCCAAACAGTCACAGATGTGTTTCCGCAAGCTACATCAGACAATTTTCTCAAGCACATCCGAGCAGCTTTAGATACTCAGCAAACTGTCAGCATCGAGTACGATTTAACCATTAGCGACCGCGAAGTTTGTTTTGCAGCCAGCATTTCACCGCTTTCAGCAGAATCCGTCATTGTGGTAGCCCGCGACATTACCGAACAGAAGCGAGCCGAATCAGCGCGACGCCAAAGGCAAAAACAATTGCTCAAACAAAATACGGTTTTGGTAGAATTGGCAAGAAATAAAGCGCTGTATCGAGGCGATTTGCAAGTAGCTTTGAGGCAAATCACCGAAGCAGCAGCTCATACTCTACAGACAGAAAAAGCTGGCGCGTGGCTATACGATGAGAGTCGATCGAAACTGCAATGTCTCGACCAATTTAGCCGCAGCAACCCGCACCATTCCCAAGGTGCCGAAGTCGCAGCAGCCGACTATCCAGCTTATTTTAAAGCTTTGGAAGAACACCGGACGATCGCAGCCGATGACGCACTCTCAGATGTGAGAACCAGAGAATTTGCCGAATCTTACTTTGCAAAAGTGGGTACTACATCAACCTTAGATGCGCCGGTGCGGCTGGGAGGACAAACCGTCGGAGTCATCTGTATCGAACAAGTGGGAACTACTCGCAACTGGACATTAGACGAACAAAATTTTGCTGCTTCCCTCGCAGATTTGGTATCATTGGCGATCGAAGCCAGTGAGCGCGATCGTACACAAATCGCTCTGCGTCAAGCAGAACAAAAATATCGTAGCATCTTTGAAAATGCCGTTGAAGGAATTTTTCAAAGAACCCCCGAAGGCCACTTCTTGAGCGTAAATCCAGCTTTAGCCCGCATCTATGGCTACGCCACTCCCGAAGAATTGACATCAAATCTCACAAACATCAGGCAGCAAGCTTACATCAATCCTCAGCAGGGGGACAAGTTTATGCAGGTGATGGAAGAATTCGGAGAAGTTTCGGGGTTTGAGTCACAAGTTTACCGCGTTGACGGCAAGATAATTTGGATTTCCGAAAGCGCGCGTGCAGTGTGCGACGCCGACGGCGAGGTACTCTACTATGAAGGCAGCGTCGAGGATATTAGCGATCGAAAAGTCTTTGAATCCGCCTTGCAACTCGCCGTAGAAGCAGCCGAAGCAGCTTCCACCGCAAAAAGCGCATTTTTGGCAAACATGAGCCACGAACTGCGAACACCTCTGAATGCCATCATCGGCTACAGCGAAATGCTCCAAGAAGAAACCGAAGAATTGGGTTACGATGAACTCACCCCAGATTTAGACAAAATTCGCACTTCCGGCCGACACTTGCTATCGCTAATTAACGACATTCTCGACATTTCTAAAATCGAAGCCGGCCGCATGGATCTTTACTTAGAAACCTTCGACATCGCCGCCTTGATTAAAGAAGTCGCATCTACTGCCGCGCCGCTAATTGAGAAAAACGGCAACACTCTAAACTTGGATCAAATTAGCAATATCGGCACCATGCACGGTGACATTACCAAAGTGCAGCAGATTTTATTAAATTTGCTGAGCAATGCCGCCAAATTTACTCAAAACGGTACAATTACCCTCACAGCCAGCCGAGAAAAAATTACCGATGACAGCAGCGAAGCAAAACAAGAAAACACTTCTGAACCTGCGGCAAGTTCTCAATCTTCAATTGCTAGTAAAGAATTTTTAGTTATTAATTGTACAGATACAGGAATTGGGATGACTCCCGACCAGTTGCAGCACATTTTCCAACCCTTTACCCAAGCCGACGCTTCCACCACCCGCAAGTACGGCGGCACCGGTTTGGGACTGGCAATCAGCCAGCGTTTTTGCCTAATGATGGGTGGCAATATTTCCGTAAAAAGTCAGGAGGGTGTTGGTTCTACTTTTACCATTCGCTTGCCGGTTAATCTGCCCAATTAGGGGGCGTACTCTTACACCTGCTCTGCCTAAAAACTAGAAATTCCCAATTCCCAATTACCTTTGAATGCTACGCGGATCGAGAGCATCCCGCAACCCATCCCCCAATAAATTAAACGCCAAAACAGTCAAAATAATCAGTATCGCCGGAGGCCAAACCAACCAAGGCTGCAACACTAAAATTGAAGCATTAGTAGACAGGGATAGTAAATTTCCCCAAGAAGGATCGGGCTGTTGAATTCCCAAGCCAATTAAACTCAAAACCGACTCCGCCACAATAAAACCCGGAACCGCCAAAGTAGCAGAAATAATTACATAAGTAGCAGTTTGTGGCAACACGTGGCGGACAATAATATAAATTGGGTTAGCACCCATTGCCCGCGCCGCTTGCACAAATTCTCGTTGTTTAATTGACAGTACCTGACCGCGAATTACCCGCGCCAAACCCGCCCAATTGATAAATGAAGTAATCAGCACAATCAATATAAATCGCTGAGCACTTGTCAATCCTGGTGGCAATACTGCTGCTAGCGCTACTAATAAATAAAGACCGGGAATCGTCATCAATACTTCGGCGAAGCGCATTAAAATACTGTCAATCCAACTGCCGAAATAACCAGATATGCCTCCGATCAACAATCCCAATGGGAAAGAAATTGCTATGCCAACTAAACCGATGCTGAGGCTAATTCTGCTGCCGTGTACTAAGCGACTGAATTGATCGCGAGCTTGTTCGTCCGTGCCTAAAATGTTAATTTGACCTTCTCCTGTAGTACCAAACAGGTGCCTGTCTAATGGCAAAAGTCCTAAAAACTTATAGGGGGAAGCTTTGACAAACAAACCGATAGCAGAGGGTTTTTGCCAGTCTACAATTACCTCACGAGCGCCGGTATTAGCATCCACCGGGCCCTGAGTAGTCGGATAAACGTGGGGCCCGATAAAGCGCCCATCTTGGGTGCTTAAATAAATCTGAGTGGGCGGCAGCAATGAACCGTTTAATTGAGAGTCGTAGGGGTCGTAAGGTGCCACAAATTCGGCCAAAAGTGCGACTGTATAAAAAATTAACAGCAGCACGGCTCCCAACCGAGCTAGAGGATTGTTTCTAAGATTTTGCCACCATTTCATAAGTTTTTAGGTTTGAGGTTTTAAGTGGGCTAGTAATCAAAACTAAAGTTCTTTGTATAGACTTTAGTCTTTTCTTAATGGACTCAGCAGCCAAAAGTTAATTCCTGACTTATAAAAGTTTTCCCAACTGAATTACTTACTACAAACATTAGACTACTTTTGTTCATCTGCGAGCAAGATTATTCTACTTTCATCTTCTGGTATTTTTCCTAATTCCTCACCGCTAAAAGGATTGTAGAAAAACGATCCTGTTTGGGGTGGCAATTTGGGATTGAGTACAATTTCTACTATACTTTTTACAACCCCAGTGAGCGGAATTGCCAGGATAACTCCCAACAATCCTCCTACTCTACCTCCTAACAGCAAAGCTGTGAAAATAACTACCGGGCTTAATCCGGTGAGATTGCCCATGATTCGAGGAGCTACTAAATTATCCTTGATTTGCTGGAGACCGATCGCCACTACCAAGACTTGCAGCGCCAGCCACCAATCAATAAAGGCTACAATTATACTAACAGTGCCAATTCCCAAAGTTGCTCCAATAAACGGAATTATTTCCGTCAACCCTATAAATACCGCAAACAACAGAAAAAACGGAACTTGCAGCCACCAAAAAGCCAGAGTCAACGAGATGGCCATCAAGAGTCCCAGCAATAACTGTCCCGATACAAATCGCTGGAGGTTTCGCTGCAAAGTCTCTGTTAAAACATAGCGAATGTCTGGGGAAAAAATACTGGTCAAACCCTGCCAAACTCTTTGCCCGTCTAGGAGCATATAAAAGGAAATTACCACAATAAAAATCAAGTCCAAAAACCAGTTAACAGTACCGACAACTAAGCCTAAACTCGTACCGGCGAGCGCCTGCACTTGTTCCTGTACTTTCGCTGATAACTGCTGCTCCAATATTTGCACGTTAAACGGCAAATTGCGCTCGGCACTCCAGGCTTGAAATTCAGCTAGCTGCAGTCGCCCCGACTCCAGTAAATCCGGGAACCTCACCCCCAACTGGCTCGCTTGGCTGAACACGGGCGGCACAATAGTTAAACCGATTACTACTACTATCACACCCGCAGTTAAATAAACCAGCCCTGCAGCTACTCCCCGCGGCAAAAATACTTCCAGTCTTTTTACTGCATAATTTAATAAAAATGCAATGAGTCCCGCTGTTACTAAAATGCTAACCAGTTCCCCAACATAACTGACAGCAGTCAAGGTAAACCATCCCGTCACTAGCACTAGCAGCCAAGTAATTAGAAACTGTTGGAGGGGAGAAAAAAGACTATTCATTTTGATTTTTTTTAAATAAAGTGGCACAATTTTTTCAGCAGATGTGCCGTATTATACAGTAAACACATGAGAGTAGAAGTTAGGAATAATCAGTTCAAGATTAGACTGAGTTTTCTCAGCATTGATAGATAGGTGACGACCAAACCACTTGGGGAGAGACAATGCCAGCCCGATCGCCCCGACGATCGTCCATCGCGCTAATATTCAGTATGCCCCGCACGCAGATCAAATTAAATATCGATCGCACAAACTCCGATCTATTCGCCATTGTAGGGTGAAATGACGCCGCACTCACCCAAAAGGGGGACGCGGGATTGCTGAGGCTATCCGCTAAAATGAATCAAATATAAAAACCGCAATCTTTCTTTACAATAAAAAAACCACAGGCTAATAGCGGCGAGAGGAACTACCGTGACCAATCAAGTTTTTTCAGAAGCGGAAGAAAAGCAACCCCTTCCCCCCGTGGAGAGCGGGCACGACAGGAACTCAGCAGTAAATGTAGCTGAAAGTGAAGTCTCAGACAACTCTCGCTGGCAATTCTCCGGTGAGGATGATGAACGAGAAGTTGCGCTGGAAGTTCCAGAAATCGAGGAGGAACAAGTTTGGGAACCAGAAGCAACTGAAGTTGGGCGCCCCAAAGAAATCAGGTGGCCTGCCTTGTTGGCGGGCGCAGGGATTGGCGTGGCTGCAACGTTGCTAGCAGTAAAATTGACTGCGGGCAATCAGAGTTCGCCTCCTGCCGCTCCAATTCCATCGGCAACTCAGCAGGCAATGGCTCCGACGGTGACAGTGGCGTCTGTGGAATCTGCCCAGGTGGGTGAAACTCTGGAAGCGACGGGTACAGTGGCAGCCTATGACTTACTGCCGGTGCTACCACAAGCCAACGGTTTGCAAATCAAGCAGGTGTTGGTGAATGAAGGAGATGCGGTAGAAAAAGGGCAGACGATGGCGGTTTTGGACGATTCGGTGCTACGATCGCAAATTGCCGAAGCCCTTGCGGGAGTACAATCAGCCAATTCTACGGTAGAACAAGCCGAAGCTCAGGTACAGCAAGCCGAGTCAGCCCAACAAGAAGCCCAAGCCGGCGTTGCTCAAGCCCAAGCTGGCGTTGAAAAAGCCATCGCTGACGCAGCGCAAGCCCAAACAGGCGTCGGGCAAGCAAGAGCCGGTGTGGAACAAGCTAAAGCTGGTGTCACTCAAGCTAAAGCCGGCATTGCCTCCGCTCAGGCTAAATTAGATCAAGCTCAAAGAGAAGTAAATCGCACCCAAGATTTGGCTTCTCAGGGAGTAATTAGTCGGCAAGATTTAGAAAGACGCAAGACAGAGCGGCAGACTGCTGTTCAAGACTTGAACAAAGCTAAAGCTGACTTGAATACAGCTTTACAAGAACAGAATAAAGCAGCAGAAGAAGTGCAATCTTCTCTTGCTAAAGTAGCTACGGCAGAAGCTAATATCAGTACGGCTAGAGCAGCCCTCAGCAGCGCTCGTGCTAAAGTGAATACGGCCGGAGCGAGTGTCAGCAGTGCGAGAGCAAATGTGGGAAATAACGCAGCAAGTGTCCGCAGCAATGATGCACAAGTCAAACAGTTACAAACTCAATTAGAACAAACTATTGTTCGAGCGCCGGATAGTGGTACTGTGGCTGAAAGAATTGGTCGAGTGGGCGATGTTTCTTCGGGAAGTCAAAAACTATTTTCGATTATTCGCGGTAACAAGCTGGAACTGCAATTGAAAGTACCGGAAAGTCAGGTTTCGCAAGTGCGGCCGGGAACAGCAGTGCAAATTACTTCGGATTCTGACAAGCGGATTAAGTTGTCAGGAACTGTGCGAGAGATTTCGCCGGTAGTTGACCCGCAAAATCGGCAAGCTACGGTGAAGATTGATTTGCCGGCAAGCGAGTTTTTGCGATCGGGAATGTTTTTGCGCGCATCCATTGCGACGGCAACGGCTCAAGGTTTGAAAGTCCCCGCTAAAGCTATTTTGCCGCAACCTGACGGTAGTTCTATTGTTTATAAACTTGTCGGCGAGGACAAGGTGCAGGCTCAACCCGTGGAAATAGGGGAAATTTCCGGGGGTGCGGTGGGCGATTTGACTGCTGCTAAGGTGGTGGTTAAAAAAGGTTTGAAGGCGGGCGATCGGGTGGTTGTTAGTGGCGCTGGTTTTCTTAAAGATGGCGCTGAGGTTAAGGTTGCTAAATAATTATATCGATTCCGGTTGCACTCTTTATCATTGTTGACGGTTGACTGTTGACGGTTGACTGTTGACTCGATTTTATTATTGTGATGCAACCCGAATGATTGTTGACTGTTGACTGTTGAAGGAGGGGTGGAAAAACTCAATGGGTGAGTGTTAAATGTTGACTCGATTTTATTATTGTGATGCAACCGGAAACGAGATCAGATGAGGAGATAAGATTAGAAATAATATTAATTGCGGTGGCGGCGGAATGATATCAAATCCGCGCTTATCTTCCTGATAAAGTCGAATCAAGCTGCCAAAAAATAAGTCGCGAAATTTTCATTGTTTTGACTCACAGTCAACAGTCAACAGTCAACAATCACGAGATATCTGTTCGTAGCGGCAACCTCACGGTAAACGTTGCCCCTTGTCCCTCACCCGCACTTGTGGCAGTAACAGTACCGCCATGGAGTTCTACTAAATGACGCACGATCGACAGTCCTAGCCCCAATCCAGAGTCTCTGCGAGAGTAGCTACTATCCGCCTGACGGAAGCGATCGAACACATAGGGGAGAAAATCAGGGGAAATCCCTTTACCAGTATCGCTAACTTGGATTTGAGCGATTCTATCCATGTAGTCTAATGCGATGTCAATTCTTCCTCCGGCTGGGGTGAATTTAATCGCGTTTGAAAGTAGATTCCACACCACTTGTTGTAAGCGACTTGGATCGCCCAAAATCTTTGGTTTTAAAGGGCTTAGCCTGGGTTCAATTTGAATATTTTTGGCTTCTGCGGCGAAACGAATCACCCCGATCGCATTTTCAACCAGTGGATTGAGCTCAACTTCAGAAGCATTGAGCCGAAATTGGCCTGTGGTAATCCGCGAAACGTCTAATATGTCATCGATGAGCTGGTTTTGTGCTTTGGCGGCGCGCTCGATCGTTTTTAGCGCCTCCTGGGTTTTAGCCTCGTCAAATTTTTTCAGGCGCAGCAACTGTGCCCAGCCAATCATCGCATTCAGCGGCGTCCGCAGTTCGTGAGAGAGGACGGACAAAAACTCATCTTTGACGCGGTTGGCCTCCTCAGCAGCCGCACGAGCCGATTGTTCTTGAATCCGAAGGCTGCGTTCTCTCTCGTACTGTTTTTGGTCGGTGATATCCTCGATCGCCAGCAGAATCATCTGTGTATCGCCAACCGGAGGCATTTTGCGGGCATTGAGCTGCATTGTTTTATGCCCGATGTGGTCAAAGTTATGCTCGACTTCAAAATCTTTAAACTGGGGATTGCCTGCCAGAATTTCTTTGAGGAGCGATCGCAACTTGGGAATATTCCACTGTCCATTACCGAGATCGAAAAATGAGCGGTGCTCTGTTTCGCTCGCCATCACCTGAAACGTCTCGTAGAAAGAACGATTGGCAGTGAGCGCCCGCAGATCGAGATCTAGCACTAGCAATGGTTCCCGCACGGTTTCCACGATCGTTTCGGCGTAATTTTTCGCTTCCATCAAATGCTGGGCGCTGACTTTGAGCTCGTTGATATCCACCAACATCAGCACAGCCCCATCAATCTTGTGGTCGAGCGTCCGGTAGGGTCGAATATGCAGATCGTACCAACGACCCTCTCGATCTTGAACCTCCTGAACTTTCAAATTGAGCGTGCGGATCACTCCTAAAATCCATTGCTCTAAGTCCGGTACTATCAACTTGTGAGTGATGTCGCTCAAAGACCGCCCGACATCGCTAGAAATCAAGTTGAAGATGTCTTCAATTGCGGGAGTAAACCGGCGGATTCGCAGGTCGCTTCCCAGCATCAGGATCGGAATATTGATGCTAGTCAGGAGATTTTCTAAATCGTTGCTCACCTCAGTCGATTCCAAATTGCGCCGCTGCAATTCGTCATTAATCGTGTTGAGTTCTTCATTTGTTGCCTGAATCTCTTCTTTCGCCGTTTCGAGTTCCTCATTCATGCTTTGCAACTCTTCGTTGCTTGACAAAATCTCTTCGTTGGCGGCTCTCAAATCTTGATTAGCGGCTTGATGTTCTTGAACGATCGCTCCGAGATGTTCTTTTGTAGTTTTCAGTTCCTGTAGCAGCCTTGCAATCTCCTCACTTTCACCCTGTGAAGGATCAGAGTTGACTCTATCCTCGTCAGCAGCAGCAGGCATTACAGAGATCGGGGACTCCTCTTGAAACAACACTAAAAAATACTCTTTTGCCGCAGCGCCGGCTTGGAATGGAATCACATTAATTCCGATATGCCGGAGGCGAGCGCCGTCTTTAAGTTGGAAGCCTGTCCGTGCGATCGGCTGCTTATGATGTGAGGCTTCTTGAATTGCAGTACGCAGTTCCACGCGCAACCCTTCTTTTGCCATTCTCAGCAGGCTAAAGCTCGCTTTACCGGGAGCCGGTTCTAGATAGGCATTCGTCTGGCCTCGAAATTGCAGAATCTCGCTGGCTGTATTAATCACGACCCCGACAGGGGCATAGTGATTCAAAACAATGCGGTCGGCCTCTTTTTCCATTTCGATTTCCTCCAATCTTTCCGTGTGCTGGGCTGGTGGGTTGGGAGGTGTCAGAGGATAGTTGCTAGCATTTAAATCCATGCTAAGCCAATGCGTTACCTGTTTTTTAGTATAAATTTTATTCTTTTTATCGAATACCGCAAACAATATTGAAAACTCTCCAACCGTTTCCGAAGTGCCTAACAGCAAAAAGCCCGCGGGCCCAAGCCCATAGTGGAACATTGGCAGCAGTTTTTTCTGCAACAGGGGTGTCAGATAGATCAGCACGTTCCGACAGGTAATCAAATCCATCCGCGAAAAGGGCGGATCGGCGATCAGGTTTTGTCTAGCAAAGACGCAGAGTTCGCGCACGGGCTTAGCGATTTGGTATCCGCCCTCGACTGGGACAAAGAACCGATTTAGGCGTTCGGGTGAAATATCGGCGACTTGGGCATTGGTATAAAAGCCAGTGCGAGCGATCGCGATCGCATTTTCGCTGATGTCTGTGGCATAAATCTGAATCGGCAGGTTAGTAGATCGAGCTGCTAAAAACTCTAGCAAGCAGATGGCCATCGAGTAAGCTTCTTCACCCGTTGAACAGCCGGCAATCCAAATTCGGATCGGTTTTTTCGGCGATTTATCTTTGACGATTGCGGGAAAAACAGTGCTGCTTAAGACCTCAAAGCTTTCTGGGTCGCGGAAAAAGCTGGTGACATGAATTAAGACATCGTGATACAGCGCCGTTACTTCTGCCGGGGTGCTTTGGAGATATTCGGCATAATTTTCGATCCGTTCGAGCTTGTAGAGCAACATCCGCCGATGTATCCGTCGCTTCAAGGTGGTTTGTTTGTAGTGAGTAAAGTCAACTCCTGTAGCCGCCCGCAGCAAACTGTAGATAATTGCGATCGCATCTTCGCTTGCGATCGCATCTTCGCTTGCGATCGCATCTTCGCTTGCGATCGCATCTTCGCTTGCGATCGCATCTTCGCTGCTGGTCGATTCTGTCAAAAGCCGATCGCTCATGTAGGGATGACGGCCGATCTCTGCTATTTTATAGGCTATTTTTTCCGGTGGCAAGATAAAGTCTACCTGACCCGTAGCCACCGCAGTATTCGGCATACTGCTAATTTGTGCTGTGTCTTCACATTGGGCAAAAGTAATACCGCCTGTGGCCTTAATCGCTTTTAACCCTTGGGCACCATCGCTGTCGCCCCCGGACAAAATAACGCCGATGGCTTTGTTCCCCCGTTCTTCGGCGAGGGAAAACATAAAAATATCGACGGACATAAATACCCCCTTTCGTGTGCCGCGAGGCCTTAGCTTCAGCACTGATCGCTCGATGGTCATGCTGAAATTCGCGGGGATAACGTATACCTGATTCGGTACTATGAGCATCCCATCTGTCACCTCATGCACGGGCATCAGGGTCGATCGAGCCAGAATCAAACTCAACCCACTTCCCTGATTCGGCAACATATGCTGAATTATTATAAACGCCATGCCGGTATCGATCGGCAAATGGCTCAGTAATTGCATAAAGGCTTCCAATCCACCCGCAGATGCTCCTATTGCGACTACAGGAAATAAATCGTTTTGATTGTTGTGCGGCTTTCTATCAGTTTTGATACCAGCTTTAGGTCGAGATTTCTTGGGATACTTATTCTGACTCATTTTTTTGACCAGATAGCTTCCTGGCGGCGTATTATAGTTATCTTGCCTGTAAATTTGATATATATATATATATATATATCAAAATGAATAAATGAGCCATCTACCTGCCGATATAATCTCTACGCGAGCTCGGTCGGCGCGCTCAATCGATTTTAAAATTCTTATTTGGGATTGCGAGCTTTCCTAGTGGGGGACAAGATTGAAACGGGAAATCCCGTATAAATTATGCTAATTGTACTGTTAAAAGTGGACAATCAGTGAACTTTCCAGATTCTGCGATCGGACTATGAAGTCTGACCCAAAAACAACCATTTCATCCTATTTTAATAGGATTACTTTCAAAAGACCCCGAAGGGTAGGGTAGGAAATCAGACTTTATTTGTTTTTTTCAAAAAATGGCTGAGTTCTAAAGCCGATTCACTATTAGCATTTTTTCAAATACCGAACCCAAAGCTGCCGAATAAGCGCAACTATCGAGAAACCTCGGTTGCTGCAGCATTTTGTATTGGATTTCATCGCGCTTTTGCTTTCGCAATTGGGCATTAATTCCGAGTGCGACACTCAAGTTAATATAAGACTCTTCGCTGTCAGTAATTAAATCAAACAACTGGATGTCTCGCAGGAGTGCTGCCCCTTGTCTGGAACGCAAATTATTCCCGTCTCTCACTACAGTAGGCAATCCAACTTCTAACGGATCAACCGTCGAATTTGCACCCGCGTAGGGATAGGAGTCGAGATAGACATCAGCCAGTTGTAACACTGCTTTCACATCTTCGCGATTCGCCAGGGTATTTAATAAAATTAAACGAGTGTGATCGATACTGTATTTATCAAATATAGCAGACATTTTATTGATAAACGGCTGTTTGACGTAATCACCAGACCAGGTATTGCCGAAGGGATATAAAACTAGGACAGAATTGGGCACGGCTGCGATAATCTTTGCCCAAGTTTCTCTGAGTTCGGGAATAATCTTGAATGTATTAGCGCCGGAAATAAATACAACTGCTGTCTCGGAAATTCTCAAGCTTTTTCTCTCAAATTTAATACTTGCTTCTGCTTTTTGGATGCTATAATTGAAGCAAAATCCTGTCCCATCTAACATTACTAACCGTTCACGATATTGTGATTGCGCTTCTTGCAAAGGTTCCGTTAAAGTGCCGGAAATGTAGTAATCGATGTTGCGGATGCCTGTAGTGACGGGAGAGGCAAAATAGGTGGTCTGTAACCGTGCTAGGCGGTGCAAAGCTAGTAAAATGATGTTTTGAGCGGCATTGGTGACGATCGACCCTACAAACAAAACATCTAGGTCATCGGCGCGAATCATCTCAACTTGACTGCGAAGTTCCTGCGGTAACTTCACCAGTTTGTCGGCCCGACTTTGACAGTATATATCCAAAGGGTGATCGCTCGCGTTGAGGACATATAAAATAATCTCAAATTTCTCTCTGTCTAAATGATCAAAAGCCGGGATAGTCGTAAAAGTTTCTGAAATAGGCGCGAAACTTGCTTTGAGAATGCCGAGGCGAATTTTGCCTCTATTAGCGGGGCGTTTGTCAAAGCTGAAGTCAATCTGATGTCCCCTGGCTTTTAGGATCGATTCTAGAATATCCGAGCGCTTGCTATAGACATCTTTTAAGTTTTTTGTGCTAAAATATAGGGGGACAAAGTTAACGGTATCTGCAAAAATCAAAGCAACATTTTGCCAAATGTCTGAGTCGGGATTGCTGAAAACGCGACTGTGAACTAAATCTACTAATTGCTGCATATAGCTACAATAGTTCTCGACTTCTCCCACTTCTTGAAAATAACTGGGTAAGTAAAGCATAAACTCCAGCAAATCGTTAAAAAACCACTGGGGAACAGCAGTTCTACCATACTGCAACGGCAACTGATCTGCCCGCCGATACAGCATTGCCGCTAGCAAATATTGAATAGCTTCAGCAGCTTCAAATCCTTTAGCAACGTATAGAGATAACTCGTCTACTTCCCGCTGTTCGACATCAGTCAGAGGTTCGTCTCTCATGCCACTAGCTAATAGCATTTTCTGGGCTTTTCCCGCACGGCCAGAATAGCTGCTTTGCAGTTTATCTGGTGGTGCAGATAGCCAAAATTCGGCTAATTTATGGCGGGCTTGACGCAAATCTGTTAAGGCAGATTCATGGGATGTGCTATGATAGCGATCGATACAACTGGACAGCCAACTGAGAAATTGAGGCGACTCTGGGTTGAGCTGAACTTTGATAGTTTCCTGATGCAGTCGGAGGGATAAACGCTCTAGGGTTCCGCCATTTCGCGGCAAGGATAAGCTGGAAAATGGACTCGGCAAGTCGGCTACTAAATCTAGCTGATTGAGGAGTTCAAAACATCCGCCCGATGTCAGATTGAGAACTTGAATTAGGGGATGGTTGAGCGGCAAGCTGCTCAGCATTTGAGGGTTGTAAACTGACATCAAAGTATTTTTGATATCTAGTTCTTGGCTATCCGGGGATTTCAAAGGTAGATTTAGCTTGGATTTTAATAATTCTAACACTTTGCCGGGAGATGTTAGCAAGGTATTCAAATTTACAAGTAGGCATTGATTGTCATGGCGTTTATAGAATTCTAAGATGTGGCGATTATAAAATTTCCATATCCTTAAGCAAGATTCTGGGTTTTGTGAGAAAAATGGGATGTTCAACCGCAATATTGAATCCGCTACATCCCAAGGATAGCGGTAGACAAATAAATAGCGAGCATTCGGGATGATTTGATTCCAGAAATCTAACATTAAACTGGTGCGCGGATCTTTCCAACCCCAAAGTTCTGAGTGGTTGGATCGAGATTTGACTAATTGTTTTGCAGGCTCTATATTGGTGTTAAGTTTTTGCAGGTCTAGCTGTTCGCTTTCTGTCCAACCCCAATCGGGAAAACCTGTTTCGTCAGACTGAGAGCAAGCTTGCAGAATTGTTCGCTGAAATTCGACAAAATCTATATCTTCAAAGTAGCCTTGGGGATTCCAATAGTTGCCTTTCAGGAGATTGTCTCCCAAGTCAATGCCGATTTTCTGTAGGAAGGCAGCAGTCAGAGAAGTTCCAGATCGGTGCATTCCAGTAATAATGAGAACAGGAGAATTGGTTCCGCTATTTAATAACATTTATTACCTTCTTTAGGATTAAAAAAACTTACTTGTGGTTAATTAGTCTATTCAAGTGATATATGCTTACGTATATACGCTTACAAAAATATTGTGATTTTTGTAACAATATGCTTATATAAATAGCATCTTTTGTCCCAAATAAAACAAATTTTGCCTAAAAAACTTTTTGGGAAAATTCGCATAATTTTTGGGAAAAAGCACTGATAGATAATTAGGGCGTAGTAGCTAAGTAAAATTAGCGATCGCCTGTTTACCGTAAGCAGGAAAAAAACGTGGCAATATTTCTGGGTACATCCTTAGATGACACTCTCAAGGGCGGATTAGGCAACGACAGCCTTTTTGGCGCAGACGGCAATGACTCTCTGAGTGGTTCTGGCTCCAATAACACCTTAGATGGCGGTGCGGGCGATGATACTCTCGCACCAGGCGTTAGTGGCAATGATAGCCTCTTTGGTGGTGATGGCAATGACTTGCTTTATGGAGGTTTTTAGTGCGATTCGTTGAAACGTGAATCACGGTAATCAGTCCGTACATAGCGTTTCCAGCCACAAGGCTGAACTCTCGGC
>NZ_JAUBQQ010000157.1:0-1734 GCF_036701335.1 Microcoleus sp. Pol12B5
GTCCCGCCCGTCCTTTTTGGACGGGCGGGACGCCCATCCCACAATCTTGTGGAAGTTATTTAATTCTCATTCCTAAGTTGTAGGGTGCGTCAGCCCGCCCTTCGATTCAGTTGAATCCAACAGCGACTGACGCACCTTATGAAGATTAACCCTTACCAACGATCAATTCTGCCTCTGATGCCGGTGCGGTTTCTTCGGGCGGCAATCCCAAAATATCGCTGTACAAATTGACGTATTTCCGCGCCGAAATATCCCAGCTAAAATCTTCTCTCATGCCGCGCTGTTGCAGTTCTCTCCACTTATCTTTGTAGCGGAAACCTTCCCAAGTTCTGATCATGCAGGTGAACAAGTCGAGGGGTTCGTAGCGATCGAAACAGTAACCGGTACCGGTATTGTCGATCGGGTTGTTGTGGGAAACGGTATCGACTAAACCGCCGGTGCGACGAACCATTGGCACGCACCCGTAGCGGAGGGCGAGCATTTGACTGATGCCGCAGGGCTCGAAACGGCTGGGCATCAGGAAGCTGTCACAGCCTGCGTAAACGCGCCGGGAGAGGGCCTCGTTGTAAAGTAGTTGGGTGGACATCCGACCGGGATAGCGGGCTGTCATTTGCCAGAGTTGGGTTTCGTAGTAGCGATCGCCCGTTCCAAGTACAATAAATTGAGCGTCCGTATAGGCCATGAACAGATCAAGCATTTGAATTATCAAATCCAATCCCTTTTGTTCTACCAGCCGCGTCACCATGCCGATCAAAAAGGCATTTTTATTTACTTCCAAACCGACTTCTTCTTGCAGCGCAATTTTATTAGCGGGGCGCTTTTCAATAGTATCAACACTAAATTGTTGATGGAGGTACTTGTCAGTTGCTGGGTTGTAAGATTCTGTATCAATTCCGTTCAAAATGCCCGATACTTTACCGCCGAGGTAAGACAGCAAACCTTCCAAAGTTTCCCCATAAGCTGTGGTTTTGATTTGCTCGGCGTAAGTCGGTGAAACTGTATTTACTCGATCGGCAAACTGTACGGCGGCAGCCATTGTATTGTGACCTTGCATATACCAAGGACACCAAGTCATCTGCTCCAAACGCCAGCGCCACGGCCCTTGATAAGCTAAATTGTGAATAGTAAAAACCGTGCTGATATCGGGGTCTTGGCTCATCCAAACAGGTATCATCCCCGTATGCCAGTCGTGACAGTGAATAATTTGAGGCTTCCAATGATTCCAGGCAAATTCAGCCGCAGCATTGGCAAAGAAAGTGAACCTCCAATCTTCATCTACACCGCCGTAAACGCGGCGCGGCAAGAAAGATGGATGTTGTAATAAGTATAAAGGTACATCGGTTCCGGGCAAAACACTTTCAAAGACTGAGAAGCTTTGGAACATGGCAGATCCATCCCAAACAGGTTTTTTGGGAACGTCCATTTTGTCGGGGACGAAACCGTAGTAGGGCATGAAGATGCGGACATCGTGGCCCATGCGCCGCAGAAATTTCGGCAAAGCGCCGACGACATCGCCCATACCGCCGACTTTGGCGAGGGGTGATGCTTCGGCGGATACAAATAAAATACGCATTATTTTTTTGTGTTCCTTGAGATTGTTAGTCTAGATTAAGTTTAAATGGCGAGTGGCACAATATTAACGCGCCTGCCAAAAACAAGTAAGTAGCTAGACAAAATTAATTACATAGTTTTCTCCAAATTCTTTCAGGATTTTTTCCACAGAGGTAACAAAAG
>NZ_JAUBQQ010000158.1:0-1721 GCF_036701335.1 Microcoleus sp. Pol12B5
GCCCGCCTTTCTCCCCAAATTCTTTACAACTCCTCTTAGGGTGGTGCGCCCCAGGCGCACCCCCTGAACGGTTACGGCAAATCTTCCTTAGTTAACGAAGTTGATAAACCTATAGTCGGAGCACGAGGGTATTTTGTTTCGGGTAAGTTTGACCAATTTAAGCGGAATATTCCTTATGCTGCTTTAATTCAAGCATTTCAAGGATTGATGCGACAACTGCTAACTGAAAATTCGGCTCAAATAGCAATTTGGAAAGCTAAAATTCTCGAAGCACTTGGTACCAATGGGTCAATTATTATTGATGTTATTCCCGAAGTAGAAAAGATTATTAATCCACAGCCTGCGGTTCCGACTTTGGGACCGACTGAATCTCAAAACCGATGTAATCGAGTGTTTCAAAAATTTATACAGGTGTTTAGTAAAGCCGAACACCCCCTAGTGATATTTTTGGATGACTTGCAGTGGGCTGATTCAGCTTCGCTCAAGCTTATCCAGCTAATAATGACCGATCCAGATAGTAAATATCTGCTATTAATTGGGGCTTATCGGGATAATGAAGTCAGTGCCACTCATCCCTTAATTTATACTTTAGAGCAAATTCAAAATACCAGGGCGATAGTAAATAATGTTATTCTCCAACCTTTGGATATATCTCATGTCAACCAGTTAGTGAGTGAAACCCTCCGCAGTCAAATTTCCCAAGTTTTGACCCTGGCTGAGTTAGTTTTTCAGAAAACCCAGGGGAATCCCTTCTTCTTAATTCAACTGCTCAAATCCCTTTGTCAAGACAAACTCCTATCCTTTGATTTCAATCAAGTTTGCTGGCAGTGGGATATCCAACTGCTTCAAGGCATTGATATCAGTGATAATGTAGTCGAATTGATGGTTAGCCAAATTCAAAAGCTGTCGTCCCCGACGCAGAATGTCTTAAAATTAGCGGCTTGTATAGGAGACATATTCAGTTTAGAATTTTTGGCAATTGCTAATAAAATATCTCAGTCAGAGACGGCAAGATATCTATGGGAAGCGCTACAAGCTGGTTTTGTTATCCCGCTAAATAATTCCTACAAAATCCCCCTGCTATTTGACTCGGAAATATCTACACAAAAGTCAACCGAGCACTTTGATGTCATTTATAAGTTTTTGCACGATCGAGTGCAACAGGCGTCTTATTCTCTGATACCCGACGATCAGAAAAAAGAAACTCACCTAAAAATTGGTCAACTACTGCTGAATTCCACAGCCCCTGAAGAACGAAAAGAAAATATCTTTGCACTGGTTAACCAACTAAATTATGGAATGGATTTAATCACTTTGGAGTTAGAAAGATATGAGTTGGCAGAACTGAATCTGATCGCCGGACAGAAAGCCAAAGCTGGCACAGCTTATGAATCGGCCGTCAAATATTTGAATGTGGGTTTAGGACTACTCGTAGATGATAGCTGGGAGAGTCAATATGAGCTGACGTTTAACCTGCATCTGGAAGCAGCAGAAACTGAATATATAAACACTAATTATGAGCGATCGCAACAGTTGTCTAAGACGATGCTGAAACAAGCGAAAACCCTTCTGGAAAAAGGCAAGGTCTACGAGCTGAAAGTTCAATTAGAGATGTCTCAAAATAGAATGCAATCATCTATAGCTCAATGGCACTGAAAAAGTGAGCAAAAAAAAATCTGTAAGGCAATATATATATAGATCATTGCCTTACAAACACAAAA